>NZ_RZSB01000030.1:0-20959 GCF_004023285.1 Mesorhizobium sp. M2A.F.Ca.ET.067.02.1.1 | reverse complement strand
GGATGATGAACAGAAGCACCGAATAGGCCGATGCCACGCCCCAGCGCTGGCGGCCGAAGGCAAGCTCATAGATGTGGGTGATCCAGATATGCGACGCGTTCGATGGCCCGCCGCCGGTCATGATCCAGGGAATGATGAAGGAGTTGAAGTTGGCGACCGCGAGCAGCAGGATCGTCACCGTCGAAACATTGCGCAAATGCGGGAAGGTGACGTGCCAGAAGCGTTGCCATGCGTTGGCGCCGTCGACTTTGGCGGCGCGCAGCAACTGCTCGGGCACGGTCTGCAGACCGGCCGTCATCATGATCATGGCGAAAGGGAATTCGCGCCAGATGTTGACGACGATCAGCGAGGGAAGCACCGTTGAGACGCTGTCGATGAAATTCGGCGGCCGCTCGGCCCATCCGAGCTCGACCAGCACCGCGCCGATGATGCCGAAATCCGAATGGTAGATCCACTTCCAGATATAGGAGGCGGCGACCGCGCTGATGACCCAAGGAATGATGAGAATGGCGCGCAGGACGCCGCGGCCGGCAAAGTCGCGATGCAGCGCCAGCGCGGCGGCAAAGCCGAGCACGAAGGAAAAGAAAGTGGATGCGACTGTCCAGATCAGGGTGTTGAAGGTGACCTGCCAGAACACCCCGCTGGTCAGGATGGCCGTGTAGTTGTTGAAACCGACGAAGATCTTGTCGCGGAGCTGCAGGCCGGGCGGCGTGTTGAAGAACGACAATTCGATCGTGTAGTAGATCGGATAGGCGATGACGATGAGCATCACGGCAATCGCCGGAAGCACATAGGCATAGTCGGCGCGATGCTCCCACATCTTGCGAAGCACATCGGACCTGGCGGATTGCAGTCTTCGGCGAGCCTCGGCCTTGCCGCTCACGATCGTCACTTTGGCGTGCCCTTGTTCATCGGAACGAACCGGCTGCGTTGTCGGCGCAGCCGGTGAGATCGCAGGTCAGGCTTCTGAGTCAAAGAAGCAGAGCATGATGTGGTCCGAAAACCGCTTCACACTTTTCGGCATCATGCTCTAGAGTCCGCCGCCCATCAGGTCTTTCACCTTCTTGGCCGCGTCGTCCGCCGCCTGGTCGACGGTCATCGCTCCGGTCAGGGCATTCTGCAGCATGTCCGGGACGATGATGTTCATGATCTCGGGCGACTGCGGCAGGGCCGGGAACGGAATGCCGTATGGCAGCATCGACGTCGTGACATCGAGGAACTTGATGCTGTCCAGACGCTCCTTCATCCATTTGGTCTTGAAGCCGTTGAGGTTGCCGGGGTTCGAGCCGGCGTAAGCCATCTTCAGCGACCATTCCGGGCTCGTCCACATGCAGATGATGGCCTTCGCCGCCGGCTCGTCCACCTTGCCGCCCTCTACATATTCGGGCTTCAGGATGTGGATGTTCGAACCGCCGAAGACGACGGCGCGCTTGCCGTCGGGACCGGTCGGAATGAGGCCGTAGCGCATATTGTCGATGACGGTCTGCGCCTTGTCCTTGTCAGTGCCCGTCGCCTTCTTCTGCAGGTCGAGCATGACGTTGTAGTCGGACGGATGCGAGATCATCATGCCGAGCTGGCCGGCCAGGAACAGCGGCTGGTTGTCGGCCTGCTGGTTGGTGAGCGCCGAAACCGGAACCGATTTGTCGCGGACATACATGTCGTAGGAAGCCTGCAGCGCCGCTTTGCTCTGCGCGCTGTTGAGCTCGATGTCCTTGTAGGTCGGGTTTGCCGCGGCTTCGTCGAAAACGCCGCCGCCATACGCCCATAGCTGCGGCATGAAGCGGTAGGGCGTGTTGCCGGCATTCTTGCGCGCCACGAGACCGTAGCCGGCAATGCCGAGCTTGTCGTGGATCTGCTTGGAATATTTGACCACGTCGTCCCAGGTTGCCGGGGGCTTGTTCGGATCGAGGCCCGCGCGCTTGAAGATGTCGGCGTTCCAGATGAACGCCATCGTCTCGTTGTTGGTCGGAATGCCGTAGGTCACGCCGTCCCAGGTCACGGCCTTCATGGCGCCGGGCCAGAAATCCTCGGTCGAATAGCCGACGTCCTCGGGTTTCAGCGGCTGCAGATAGCCCTTCGAGGCGAACTCGGTTCCGCCCAGGATTTGCAGGCGGACCGCCATCGGCGCCGCGTTGCCAAGGAGCGCGGTGCGAAACTTGTCGAGCAGGTCGTTATAGGTGAGGGCCTGTTCCTCGAGCTGGATGTTCGGGTAGGTCTTGCGGAAGGTTGCGAAGAAATCCTTGTAGTACTGGCGCAGGAGGTCGGGGTCGCCCTCGAACACGCCCTGATACCAGAAAGTCAGTCGCCCCTTGTAGTCGAGCGGGGTGACCTTGGCGCAATCGCCTGCCGTGTCAAAATCCTGCGTGCCGGCAATCGAGCGCACATATTCCGGCGACCACTTGCTTAGGTCGACCGGGGGCGCGGCAAGCGCCGGACCCGACATCAGCGATATCGTCAAAGCAGTGGAAACGGCGCCGCGCAGAACGGCACCGCCGACTGTGATCCTCCTCATAGGTCTCCTCCCAGGTTCTCCTATGCCGCTCTGCGCCTAGGCAAAGCGGTCCTTGCTCGTTTCGATCGCGGGGATATTTCTCCGCCCTAATGTATCCCTTCGATCACTTCATACGTTTTCAGATCGCAGAATAGCTGTCAACGCAACAAATCGTACATTGTTTGTCGAAGATGTGCGTGATATCGGTCAGATCGTGTATTGGACTAGGGGACGGCGATGGCGGAAACGAGTGATTTCAAAGCAGAGCCACCCGAGGGGATTGACGCTCTCGGGGCATCGAGCGAGGGCGCCTCGCTTTACGAGCAGATAAGGGAGGACATCATCGAGGGACGGCTGGCTGCCAACGAGCGGCTCGTGGTCACCGATCTCGCCCGCCGTCACGGCACCTCGACCAATCCCGTGCGCGAGGCGCTGCAATTGTTGCGCGGCGAGGGCTTCGTCACCTTCGTTCCCAACCGGGGCGCGCGCGTCCGGCCCATAGATCAGGATTTCGTGCGCGATATCTACGAGATCGGCGTTCTCATCGAGCCCGCCCTGACGCGCTGGTTTGTGGGAATGGCGACCGAGGAGGACATCGCCGAGCTCGAACGTCTCGAGGGCCTGATCGAAGAGAACAACTTCGCCGACACGTTCAGGCACAGCGAGCTGGATACCGCCTTCCACACCGTGATGTACCAGCGGCACTACAACCGCCATGCCGCCGAGCTCTGGTGGAAGCACCGCGAGGTGCTGCGGGCGGTCAGCCGGCGTTTCAATTTCACGCTTGCCCGCCGCGCCGCGATCATCCGCGAGCACCGCGAGCTCATCGCGCTCGTAAAATCGGGCGAGGCCGACAAGGCGGCCGAACTCATCGCTCGCCATGTCGAGGGCTCCGGCCGGCATGTCCTCGAACACATGCGCGCGCGCAGCGCCGCCCGGGCAGGGTAGCGGACCCGCAACATCGTCAGCCTGGCCATTCAGGGAGGATAGTCCAGATGAAAATCACGAGCATTCGGCCATGGCTGGTCAAGTCCGACGCTTCCTATTGGGGAGAGTATTTGTTCGTCGAAGTGACGACCGACGAGGGGATCAGCGGCTGGGGCGAGATCACTACCACGACGAAGCTCGCCAACCGCGCGCTCTGCACGATCCTGCGCCAGATCGGGCTTGCCGTGGCAGGCGAGGATCCGGCGCGCATCGAGCATCTGTGGCACAAGGTCTTCCGCAGCTTCACCTATATGGGCAGCCGTGGCGCCGCTGTGGAATGCGTGAGCGCCATCGACATAGCGCTTTGGGATATCCGCGGCAAAGTTCTCGGCAAGCCGATCTATGAGCTGCTGGGCGGGCCGGTGCGCGATGAAATCTCGCTTTACACCCATCCCAACCAGGCCAAATTCACCAGCAAGGAAGCGGTGGCCCGCGAAATTCGCGACATCGTGGAGTCCGGCCACACCGGGCTCAAATTCGATCCGTTCCCGCACCAGGGTCCCAGCGTCGATGGCGTGGCCCGCGAAAGACGGGACGGCTATCTCGACGGCAGCATGACCCGCAAGGACGAGCGCGAAGCTGCCGAGCTCACGGCTCTCATCCGCGAGACGGCGGGGCCCAATGTCGACATCCTCATCGATGCGCATGGCCGCTTTGACGTTCCCACCGCCATCCGCCTGTGCCGCAGCCTCGAGGAGGCCGGCCAGATCGACTGGTTCGAGGAGCCTTGCCCGCCGGAAAGCCTCAACGCGCTTAAGCAGGTGCGCGACAAGGTCAGTGCCCCCATCTCCTGGGGCGAGCGCGGCCACACGAAATGGGATTTCGTGCCGGTGCTCGAGAACAAGCTCGCCGACTACATCATGCCCGACGTCACCTGGACCGGCGGCATCACCGAGCTCAAGAAGATTTCCGCCCTTTGCGAGGCCTATTACATCCCGGTCTCGCCGCATGACGCCGCGGGTCCGATCAATGTGGTCGCGGGAGCGCAGGTGATGATGACCGTTCCCAACTTCTACAAGCTCGAAACGTCGGAGTGGGACCTCTCCAAATACGATCACCTCATCGACAAGCCGCTCGACGTGTCGAACGGCAACCTCAAGCTGACGTCGAAGCCGGGTCTCGGTGTCGAGATGAACTGCGGCTATCTGCAGGCCCACGAGATCGAGCTGGGCTAGCACTGTTTAAAGCAGGCCCGGCGGGCGGGGCCACTCCCAGCGGAACGAGGACAAATCATGCCAAAAACGGATGGAGCCGACGAGGCTCTCGATCGCATCAACACGAATTCCAGGCCCTCCGAGCTGCGCATTACCGACATGCGGGTGGCCGAGATCGTCGGCGCGCCCTTCACTTCGGCGCTGCTCAAGATCTACACCAACCAGGGCATCGTCGGGCTCGGCGAGGTGCGCGACGGCGCCAGCGCCACCTTTGCGCTGATGCTGAAGAGCCGGCTGCTCGGCGAGAACCCCTGCGATATCGACCGCCTGTTCCGCCGTATCAAGCAGTTCGGCGGCCATGGGCGGCAGGGCGGCGGCGTCTCGGCGGTCGAGATTGCGCTCTGGGATCTCGCCGGCAAGGCCTATGGCGTGCCGATCTACCAGATGCTCGGCGGCAAGTTTCGCGACCAGGTGCGCGTCTATTGCGATACGGACGCCGAGAAGCCGAGCGGCACCGAGACCGGCAAGCGCCTCAGGGCGCGCATGGAGCGCGGCTTCACCTTCCTCAAGATGGACCTGGGCCTGATGCAGATCGCCCACATTCCGGGCGCCGTGACGGCGCCCGCCGGCGCGCTCGAAGGGTTTCACGCCAATCCGCGCGGCCGCGGCGGCACGTTCGAGGAGCGCAAGGCCCGCAATCTCGCCTACGATGCGCAGAACGTGCAGCACCCGTTCACGGGCCTGCATTTCACCGAGAAGGGCATCGACCTGCTGGAGCAATATATCCACGAGGTCCGCGAGGTCATCGGCTACGAGATTCCCTTGGCCATCGACCATGTCGGCCACATCTCGCTGCAGGACGGCATCCGCCTGTCGCGCCGTATCGAGAAATACGTGCCGGCATGGCTCGAAGACGTGATCCCCTGGCAGTACACCGAACAGTACCGGCAATTGCAGCAGGCGACGTCGGTGCCGATCTGCACCGGCGAGGATATCTATCTCAAGGAGGGCTTCGAGCCGCTGCTGAGGAGCGGCGGCCTCTCCGTTATCCATCCGGACCTGCTGACCAGCGGCGGCATCCTTGAGACCAAGAAGATCGGCGACATGGCGCAGGATCACGGCGTCGCCATGGCGATCCACATGGCCGAAAGCCCAATCGCGGCCATGGCCGCGGCGCATGTCGCGACCGCGACCGAAAACTTCATGGCGCTAGAATACCACTCCGCCGATGTCGACTGGTGGGATGATATCGTCACGGGCCTCCCCAAGCCGCTCGTCAAGGACGGCTTCATCACCGTGCCCGGCAAGCCGGGGCTGGGGATCGACGACGTCGTCGACGAGGTGATCTCGCAGCATCTGCAGCCCGGTGTCACAGGGATATGGCAATCCACCGAGCATTGGGACGATGAACATAGCTGGGACCGGACCTGGAGTTAGCCCGGACGCCCTTGCCCTCATCCCCAAGGTCACAGAGCCACCCACCGACCATTCGTGTCGACCTCTCCCACGGGAGAGGCGGAGAAAGAAACGGACGAAACCATGATCTACGAAATGCGCATCTATGACTGCCTGCCGGGCAGGCTGCCGGCTTTGCTCAAGCGCTTTTCCGACCAGACGCTGGCCATCTGGGAGAGGCACGGCATCCGCCAGGCCGGGTTTTTCACCACGGTGATCGGTGAAAACAACAATCGGCTCACCTATTTCCTCGCCTGGGAATCGCTGGCCGAGCGCGAGGCGAAATGGACGGCTTTCGTCACCGATCCGGTATGGCACAGGGCCCGGGACGAGTCTGAGCGCGACGGGCAGATCGTTGCCAATATCAGCAGCCAGCTGCTCACGCCGACAGCTTTCTCGTCTGTGAAATAGGACTGCGTCATGAAGATCACCGACCTGCGCTGCGCCGTCATCGGCAAGCACCCCATCGTCCGCGTCGTCACCGACGAAGGCCTCTATGGTCTGGGCGAGGTCGAATACACAAAGACCTACCTGAAACCCTTCGTGCTGCATTTCCGCGAGGCGCTGATCGGCGAGGATCCGACCGACGTCGAGCGGGTGATGCTGAAGATCCGCCAGCGCGGCTCGTTCAAGCCCTATGGCGCGGCGGTGAGCGCTATCGAGCACGCGCTGTGGGACATCGCCGGCAAGGCCGCGGGCGTGCCGGTTTACAAGCTGCTTGGCGGCAAGGTGCGTGACAAGGTGCGCGTCTACAACGGCTCGATCCGTCGCAAGCGCACGGGCGACCGACCGGAGGATTATGCCGCCGACGTCAAATGGATGATGGAGCAGCCCCAGAATTTCTTCATGGTCAAGCAGGGCATCTCGTTCCACTCCAACATGAAGGACTCCATTGAGGGCTTCCATTACGGCGTTACGCAGAAGAAGGCCGGCTATCACGGCGCCATGGACCAGGGTGTGATCAGCGAGCGCGGTTTCAATCACATGCTCGACTGCGTGGCGGCGATGAAGGAGGTGCTGGGCGACAAGGTCAGCCTGGCGCTCGACTGCGGGCCGGGCTGGATGCTGCCCGATGCGATCAAATTCGCCCGCGCCGTCGAGAAGTACAATCTGATGTGGCTCGAGGACATGCTGACCGGCGACTATGTGCCCTGGGTCAATCCGCAAGCCTATCGCGAGCTGACCACGTCCACCTCGACGCCGATCCACACCGGCGAGCAGATCTATCTGCGGCACAATTTCAAGGAGTTGATCGAGACGCAAGCGGTGCGGGTCATCGGCCCCGATCCCGCCGATATTGGCGGCATCGCCGAGCTGAAGTGGGTCGCCGAGCACGCCTATATGCACTCGATCCTGATGGCGCCGCACGGCACCGCCAACGGCCTGCTCGGCCTCGGCGCGCTGATCAACGTCTGCGCCACCTTGCCCGCGAACTATATCGCCTTCGAATATCCGAGCGCTTCCGACCCTTGGTGGGAGGACCTCGTCATCGGCCTGCCGAAACAGATCGTGAGGGACAGCATGGTGGACTTGCTGGAGGCGCCGGGGCTCGGCCTCGACATCGACGCCGAGGCGGCGAGAAAATATCTCGAGGAAGAGGATGCGGGCTTCTTCGACTGACCTTGTCGCCGCTCGCCTTTGAGCGACAGGCATTGAGCTGACCCGTAAGGATCAGCTCACTGTGTCCGCCAGTCATGCTCTTGCCGGAATCCGAGGACATCGCGCAGCTTCCGGTTTGAGATCGGTCCCTCGAATGCGTCCATGGTCCGAGTGACCGGTATGTCGGGCGCATGCTTCCTGAGGAACTCCGCCGTCGGCAATTCGGACACGATGTTGTCGTTGACGGCGTTGAATATCTGGAAGCCCAAACCGTCCTTCTCGACGCACAGGTCGACGATCTGGCCGAGATCGCGCGCGTCCATATAGGTCCAGGCGTCGCGCCGCCGCTTCGAAGGATCGGCCAGGAATTCCGGAAAGCGGGCATAGTCCTTCGGCTCTACGACGCCGCCGATCCGCAGCGCATAGATGTCGGTTCCCGTGCGGGAGGCGAAAGACCGCGCGATCTTCTCGCCCAGCAATTTGGAAAGGCCGTAGCTGTCGGTCGGATCGGCGTCGTGCTCCTCATCCACCGGGAAGGATGAGAAGTCGCGTTCGCCTTCGGCAAAGCAGATGCCGTAGACCGTTTCGCTGGAGGCCGTGACGATCTTGCGGATGCCGAGCTTGGTGGCGGCTTCGATCACATTGTAGGTCGACTGCACATTGGCGGCAAACATGGCGTTGTCCGGCCGCAGGAATATCCGCGGAAGCGCTGCGAAATGGACGACGGCGTCGACCGGGCCGCGGCCCTTGCCGCCGAAATACTCGCTGAACCCGAAATGCAGCGTCAGCGCATTGTAGGCTTCGCCCGCGTCCGCAAGGTTGGTGATGACGGTATCGACCCCAGGCACATCCAGCGGCGTCAGGTCGAGGTTCAGAACCTGATGCCCGCGTTTCAGCAGATAAGGTATGACGTGCCGGCCGATCTTGCCGCTGCCGCCGGTGAAGACAATCCGCTTGCCCATGGCTTCCTCCGAGCGAATTTGTTTGATCGAGCAGCGAACCGGCCGGTCGTCCGCTATTCAAATATGCCGAAGCCGGGCACGGCATGTTTGTGGACACCGTCCATGTTGAGCTCGACGCCGATGCCTGGCACATCAGGCACCCCGATGTGGCCGTCTTCGACGATGGACTTGGCGCCATTCGGCAGGCGCACGTAACTGTCCCAGGCGTCGCGCTCCTCCAGCGCGTGCCATTCCAGCACGAGGAAGTTCGGAACGCTGGCGCAGACATGGCAGGTCGCCATCGTGCCCAGCGGCGTCGACACCAGATGCGGCGCGAAAGGCACGTAGTACATCTCGGCGAGGTTGGCGATCTTGCGGCTTTCGGCAAGGCCACCGCATTTCGGCACGTCTGGCATGACGACATCGGCGCCGTAGTTCTGGAACAGCTCCCGAAAACCCCAGCGCAAATAGAGGTTTTCGCCGACGCAGATCGGCGTCTTGGTCCGCATGCGGATCTGCTTCAGGGCCTCGACATTTTCCGCGGGGATCGGTTCTTCGAGCCACAGAAGATTGAAGCGCTCCATCTCGGTGGCGATGCGGCTGGCGCTGAGCACGTCATAGCGCGCATGCAGGTCGATGCAGAGATCGACGTCAGGGCCGGCTGCTTCGCGCACCGCCGCGACGCGCTCGATCATGGAACGCAACTCGGCGCCGTTGATGGTGTGGTTCACCGCATCGAACTTGCCCGGGTGGCGCAGATTGTCGATGTCGAATTTCAGCGCCGTGAAACCTTCCGCAACCATGCGGCGGGCGCGAGCCGCGCATCCCTGCGGCGATCCCGATTCGTCGTCGCCGTCGCCGCAATCGGCATAGAGCCTGATGCGGTCGCGGAACTTGCCCCCGAACATACGGTAAAGCGGCTGGCCGGCGGCTTTTGCCGCCACGTCCCACAGCGCCATTTCGAGCCCGGTGAGGGCGATGAGAAAGATGCCGGCCTGCGCGCCGGAGAAGACATGATCGCGGCGGATCTTGTCCCAGCAATATTCGACATTGCGCGGATCCTGGCCGATCAGTTCCGACTTCAGTTCCGAGATCAGACCGACGATTGCGGCCGCGCCTGCGTCGGGATTGGCCTCGCCATAGCCGGAAATGCCGGCGTCCGTATCGATCCGGATGAGGGTCGCCTTGCCGTGATAGGCCACGACCGCCGTTTTGATGTCCACGATCTTCATCGGATCCCTCTCCCCGTGATGGCGCGCGCTCACAAGTGCAGAATTCTGCCCATGGGCCAAACTTGTCTAATAAGCATACAAGAATGACCAATGTGCCGTAAACCCCCTTCGATGGATTTTGCATCTGCGGACGTTCGAAGGTGCCGCTGCTCGTTGTTTTGCTTGGGAAATTCAGAGGCGTGTGCCAAGAATCCCGAAACTCAAACTTCACACTTGTTAGACGAGTATATAAGCGTATAAATTGGGCGACCACAGAGCTATGGCTCATGCGTGTCGTCAATCGGGAGGAACAGGATGCAACAGCGACAGCTCGGATCGTCGCCGGTGAAGGTATCGGAAATCGGCCTCGGGACCTGGGGGATGTCCGGCGCGTTTTGGGGCGCGGCTGACGACGAAGAGTCGATCCGGGTGATCAGACGCGCGCTCGATCTCGGCATCACGCTGATCGACACGGCCGAAGCCTATGGACACGGCCATGCCGAGGAGGTCGTCGGACAGGCGCTGGCCGGCCGCCGCGACAAGGCCGTGATCGTGACCAAGGTCGCGCCCAATCATCTCGAACCCGCCGCGATCGAGGCGGCGCTCGACGGTTCGCTGAAGCGAATGCAGACGGAATATGTCGACGTCTATTTCGTCCACTGGCCGAACTCGGATTTTCCGATCGGGCCGACCATGGAGATGATGGAGCGGCTGCGCGCGTCAGGGCGGATCAAGGCGGTCGGCGTCTCGAATTTCAGCATCGCCGACATGGACAGCGCCCGTCAGCACGGCGTCATCGACGTGCTGCAGCCGCCCTACAACATGCTGTGGCGCGAGGTTGAAGCCGAGACGCTGCCCTATTGCCGCAAGCACAATGTCGGCGTCATGCCATACAGCGGTCTCGCCCAAGGACTGCTCACCGGAACGCTGTCAACGGACACCAAGTTCGTCGAGGGCGATGAGCGGCGCACGACGGTGCTGTTCCAGCCGGGCACCTATGAGCGGGCGGTGAACGCCGTCGACATGCTCAAGCCGATCGCGGCGCGCTACGGCAAGACGGTTCCGCAACTTGCGATACAGTGGCTCACCAGCCGGCCAGGCGTCAGCTCGCCGCTGGTCGGCGCCCGCACCGTCAAGGAACTGGAGGAGAACGTCGAGAGCGCCGGCTGGACGATTTCCGACGCGGACATCGCCGCTATCGACAGGATCACTGCCCCGGTCTGGGCGGAAATCAAGGACAAGGGCGACATGTTCGGTTTCCGTGCACGCCAGCGCCAGGAACAACAAGCGAAGAGAGCATAGTGCACTTCCGTGGGATTGCTCCACGTCAAGCCCTGTCCTCCCGGCACGCTGCGGCGCGGCCAGCGCAAATGCTGGCTGCGCCGCTTCTTCAGCGAGGCAGGCCGACCGCGGTGGTCTTCTTGAGGTGCCGGCGCATCGCTTCCTCGGCCCGCTTTTCGTCGCGCGCCACGAGCGCCTCGTAGATAGCCCTGTGCATTTCGGTTGCGGAGGGCAGCGCATGGGGCATCTGGTTGCTGATGCGCCTGCTCGCCATCTGCCACCACCGGGACGAATACATGAAACGGTCGAGGATCCTGTTCTGCGCCGCCCGGCAAATCTCCATGTGGAAATCCAGATCGAGCTTCAGATAGGCGTCGGGATTGTCCTCGCTGGCCGACATCGCCGCCAGCAAAGTGCCAAGGCGTTCGAGATTTTCCTTGGTCATGTGCTTGGCCGCGATGGCGGCGATGGCCGGTTCGATGATGATCCGGGTCGCATGCGCTTCGGCCAGGATCTCGCGCATCTGCTCATGCGGCAGCCAGTCGATGAGCAGTGGGCTGAGATAGTCCCACTCCTCGGCTGGACGCAGCACCACGCGCCGCCCTTGAGCGATCTCGATCATATCGAGCGACGCGAGGATCTTCAGCGCCTCCCGCGCGACCGCGCGCGAGACTCCGAATTCCTGCAGGATCTGCTGTTCCGACGGCCCCTGGGCGCCGGCGACACCGCTGCCGGCGATGCGCCGCGCCAGCACGCCAGCCACCTGCTTGGGCAAAGTTTGAAGCTTGACCTCAACGGTATCCATCACTAACATCCACTTGTCTGATAAGCTTATAGGCTGATAGCTAGATATGCAGTCAACTTATCTCATAAAAACGCTCACTAGCCTATAACACGGCTGGCGGGAAGGGAGGATCGAGCGGTGTCCAGCCGCCGTGCCCCGTTGCCGCCGTCCGAGGTCACGATCGATACGCCTGCTCAACCGAGCGAGGCGTGTTGGAGCGCAAGTGCCGATCGCCCGGAGGCTCGCAAGCGTCGTTCGGGAACCAATCCACGCAGTCCAGCGGCGGGAGGAGCACGCCGCAGGCTGCCGAGGCTGAAAGTCGTCGGCCGTCCCTGGATGGACCGACCAGTCAAACCAGGAGGAGATTGTGATGTCCGGAACCTTATCGAGACGTAAATTCCTTGCCGCGAGCGCGGCAGTGACGGCCGGCTCGCTTGCCGCGCCGTGGGTTGCCAAGGCAGACGCCAAAGAGATCACCGCATTGCTGATCACGGGCGGCCCGCTCTATCCCAAATACTGGGAGAAGATCGTTCAGGACTTCACCGCCAAGACCGGCATCAAGGTTCGCTACGACCTTCTGGAATTCACGCCCCTGACGGCGAAGGTGGTCACGTTGAGCGCGGCGCGGTCGAGCCAGTACGACGTCTACAGCACCCATACGGCGCAGATCGATTCCTACTTCAACCATTTCGCGCCGCTGAACAGCTATTTCAGCGACTCCGAGCTGGCGGACTTCTATCCCGTCGCGGTCAAATACCTGCGCGATCCCAAGACCGGAAATCTGGCGGCGATTCCGCGCAACATGGATGCGCGCGTTCAGTACTACCGCAGCGACATCTATCAGGAAAAAGGCCTGAAGCCGGCCGAAACCTGGGAAGAACTGGTCGATGTCGGTCTGAAACTCACCGGCAACGGTCACTATGGCCTTGTCGTGCCGGGACAGGGCGATCCGGCGCAACGCACCTTCAGCGACCTGCTCTGGCAGGCAGGCGGCGACTGGGTCGACCAGGCCAACAAGCCGGCCTTCAACTCCGAAGCCGGCATCAAGGCGCTCACCTTCTATCGCGATCTGATCCAGAAGCACAAAATCGTGCCGCCCGACGCCGTCGGCTATCAATGGAACGAGAACTCGACCGAATTCTCGTCCGGCACGGTCTATGCCACTTTCGATTGGCCGGGCGCCTTCGCAACCCTTTCCAATCCGGAAACCTCGCGCGTCGTCGGCAAATGGTCGACGGCGCCCTATGTGCGGGACAAGGCGGCGATCTCATGTGCCATCTCGCATGCGATGGCGCTGAATGGCCAGTCCGGACGCAAGGAACCCGCCGTCGCGTTCATCAAATACACGGTCAGCACCGACGCCCAGCGGCTGCAGTTCGATCAGTTCACCAACTTCCCGAGCAGCCAGAGTCTGGCCAAGGAAGTGATCGCCGCGGCCAAGGGCCCCCAGGCGACATGGCTGCAACAGCTCGAGACGACGATCGCCAACGGCAAGGAGTGGCCCAAGCTTGCCGGCTTCTCGAAGGTCTGCACCTTGATGTTCTCGGCCATCGAGCAGGCCCTGTCCGACCAGGCTTCCCCCGCCGACTCGCTTAACCAGGCGGCGACCGAGGCGGAGGACATCATGCGCCGGGCCGGGGCCTACGATTGAGCATGGCGCCCGTTGCGCAGACGCGGGTGTCAGGGCGCCGGCGACGTTCGCCGCTGCCCTACACCTGGCAGAGAGGATACCTGCTGGCCAGCCCGGCGCTTTTCGTCATGCTGGCCATCCTCATCTATCCGCTCGGATACTCCTTCATCATGAGCTTCTTCCGCTGGGACCTCAGCGGATCGGCGCCATTCGTCGGAACGGGAAACTACACCGACGAGCTGTTCGGCCGCCAGTTCAACCAAGCGCTCCGAAACCAGACCATCTTCAGCGTCGTTTCCATCACGATCGAAGTGGTGGCCGGCATGGCGATCGCTGTGCTCGTCAACGGCAAACTGCGCGGCATGCGCCTCGCGCGCACCTTACTCCTGGTCCCGCCGATGATCGCGCCCGCCGTCGTCGGCCTGAATTTCCGCTGGCTGTTCAACACCCAGTATGGGCTGGTCGACGCGCTGCTGCGCATCTTCAACCTGCCCGACATTCCGTGGCTCACCCATCCGGCCTGGGCGCTCGTCTCGGTGATCGTCGCCGATGTGTGGCAGAACACGCCGCTGATGGTGCTCCTGTTTCTTGCCGGCCTGCAATCCTTGCCGCAGGAGCCGCTCGAGGCGGCCACAGTGGACGGCGCCACGCCATGGCAGCGCTTCTGGCATATCGTGCTGCCGCTGATGCGTCCGGTCATCATGATCGCGCTGATGCTGCGCATCATCGACACGTTCCGCACCTTCGACGTCGTCTGGCTGATGACGCAAGGAGGACCGGGCGGCGCCACTAACCTGCTCACGGTCTATTCCTACCTGCTGGCGTTTCAGGCGGTGGATTTCGGACACGCGGCGGCGGTCTCCTACATCGCGCTGGGCATGTCGCTGTTCGTGCTCGGCCTGCTTTACGGAGTGCCGTGGCTCATCGCGAAACGGAGGGCGATATGACCGAAGCCGTCATCGTCGGTGCACGTTCCATGCCAAAGCGCCGGCGCCGCCGGTTCACGGCGGCGATCGCCGGTCAGTATTTGGCGCTGGTCCTGACCGTCGCGCTCACCGTCTTTCCGCTGGTGTGGCTGTTCCTGACCTCGATCCGCAGCTCGGCCGACATCTTCTCGGTTCCGGTGCACATCATCCCCGAGACCGCGACGCTGACGCAGTATGTCGCGGTCTTCGCCCAGTACGACACGATGGGCTATGTCTGGAACACCGTCATCGTCTCGGTGGCGACGGTCGTCCTCGTCCATCTGCTGGCCATCCCCTGCGCCTATGCGCTGTCGCGCTTCAGGATGCCGGGCGCCATGCTGATCTTCGGGCTGCTTTTGATCATGCGCATGATCCCGGTCATCGCGCTTGCCATCCCGCTCTTCGCCGTGTTCGCAGCCATGGGCCTGCTCGACACCGTCTGGGCGCTGATCCTCAGCCATACCGCGGCCAAGCTGCCGGTCGCCATCTGGCTGCTTCTGGGCTTCATCCAGGATGTGCCGAAGGAGATCGAGGAGGCTGCCCAGTCGGACGGCGCCGGCACCGTGCGCACGCTGGTCCAGATCGTCGCGCCGCTGATTGCGCCGGGCATCGGCGCCAGCGCCGTGATCACCTTCCTCTTCACCTGGAACGACCTCTTGCTCGCCTTGACCCTGACTTCGAGCAAGGCGGCGCAGACGCTGCCCGTCGGGCTCACCAATTTCGTCTCGCAGTATGGCATCGACTGGGGCGCCATGTCGGCCGCCGGCGTGCTCATGGTCATCCCGACCTTGGTGTTCGTCTGGTTCGCCCAGGGGCTGCTGGTCAAAGGCCTGACGACTGGTGCGGTTCGCGGTTGAACGGCTGGAACGATGGTTGAACGCAACTGAGTGACGATCGCTGAGGCTTGCGCCTCAGCGCAGATTGGAGGAACGGAATGGAAGCTGACCAGATACCGGCGATACCGGACATTTCACGGCCGCCACGAGAACTGGTCGACGCGCTGGCGGCGATCGGTTCGGCGACGCTGGCCAGCGAGCTCTACCACAAGATGGGCATTCGCGACCCGCAGATCCGCGGGCCGCGTCCCTTGCGTTCCGGCAGCACGGCGGCAGGGCCAGCGCTGACGCTCCAGTGCATGCCGAAGCGCGAGGATCTGTACAACGAGACGGAGTATGAGGAGCCTGAGCGGCAACTGCACCGCCACGTGCTTTATCCCACCCAGCCCGGCGACATGGTGGTGGTCGATGCCCGCGGCGATCTGGGCAGCGGCATTTTCGGTGAGATGATGCTGACCTATTTTGCTGGGCGGGGCGGCGCCGGCGTCGTTGTCGACGGCTGCATTCGCGATTCCGCCCAGGCGGCGGCGCTCGATATCGGCATCTGGGTGAGGGGCGTCACGCCGAATTTCCACGCCCAGACCAACATCGTCCCCTTTGCCGTCAACGTTCCGATCGCCTGCTCGAACGTGCTGGTCATCCCGGGCGACATCATCGTCGCCGACGACGATGGCGTTGTCGTCGTGCCCCCAAATTGGTCGAGCTCGCCGGCGCGCATATCGAGTGGGAGGAGTTTTCGCGCGCGCGGCTCGCGCAAGGAGGAGACCTGCGGAAATACTACCCGTTGAGCCCCGAGGGCGAGGCCGAATACCGCGCATGGCGGCAGGCCCAAGGAAAATGAGCCGCGCCGGTACGGGAGAAGAATAGGTGTCCGCAATCGAGATAGAACAGCTCGGCAAGAGCTTCGGCGCGGTGGAAGTCCTGCGCGACGTCAACATCGAGATCGCCAGCGGCGAGTTCGTGGTCCTGGTCGGTCCGTCGGGCTGCGGCAAGTCAACGCTCCTGCGCATCATCGCGGGGCTCGAAGAGCATACGACTGGTGAGATCCGCATTGGCGGGCGCGTCGTCGACGAGATGCCGGCCAAGTCGCGCGACATAGCCATGGTCTTCCAGAGCTACGCGCTCTATCCGCATATGAGCGTGGCCGACAATATGAGCTTCGCGCTTCGGCTGGCCAAAATTCCCAGGGAGGAGATCGTCTCCAGAGTGAAGGCGGCTGCCGAAATCCTCGGTCTGCAGGACCTGCTCGACCGCATGCCGCGTCAGCTGTCCGGCGGCCAGCGCCAGCGTGTCGCCATGGGTCGCGCGATCGTGCGCGCCCCCTCGGCCTTCCTGTTCGACGAGCCGCTCAGCAATCTCGACGCCAAGCTGCGCGTGAAGATGCGTGCCGAGATCAAGAAGCTGCACCAGCGGCTCGGCCGCACCAGCATCTACGTCACGCATGACCAGACCGAGGCGATGACGCTCGCCGACCGAATCGTGGTCCTGAACAAGGGCCGCATCGAACAGATCGGCACCCCTTCCGAACTCTACGAGAAACCGGCCAATCTGTTCGTCGCGGGCTTTATCGGCTCCCCGGAAATGAATCTCATCGAAGGTCGCGTCGACAACGGCGCGTTCGAAGCCGGTTCAGGCCTTCGCCTGCCATTGCCCAAAGGTCTGGAGTTCCACGGCGCACAAGAGGTGATTTACGGGATCCGTCCTCAGCACATCATCGTCGGGGGCGATCACGCGAGGGCCAGCGTCCAGGTGGTGGAGCCGACAGGAGAGGCTCAGGAACTGACGTTGAGGACAAGCGGGGTCGAGCTCGTGGCCGAAGTTCGGGATCAGCAGCCGTTCAAGCCCGATCAAGAGGTTGGGTTGGAGGTGATGGTTTCGAAGGTCCACCTATTCGACGCGCGAAGTGGCATGAGGATAAATCAGGACGAACTCGTCAGAGGGTAGGGGGAACTGCTCGCCCGTGGAGCTCGCGTTTAAGCGGCCGAGGCCGCGAATGGGTGCACTCGGCCGGATCGCGCGCGACCAATGGCGGCCGAACCAGCTCAGCCGACTGCGCCGGCTGAGCTCGCGTTCCGAGGGTTACAGCCGGCGCCTCAGGCCTGCTTCTCACAATCAATGACGATGCGGCCCTGGATGTCACCCTTGTGCATGCGGGAGAAGATGTCGTTGATGTTCTCGAGCTGTTCGGTCTCGATTGTCGCCTTGACCTTGCCGTCCCCCGCAAAGTCCAGCGCTTCCTGCAGGTCGAGCCGTGTCCCGACGATCGAACCGCGGACGGTCACGCCGTTGAGCACGGTATCGAAGATCGACAGCGGGAAATCGCCAGGCGGCAGACCATTGAGCGACACCGTTCCCCCGCGGCCGACCATTCCGAGCGCCTGCTCGAAGGCTTTCGGCGACACGGCGGTAACAAGAACCCCCTGGGCGCCGCCGACCTCCTTCTTGACGAAGGCGGCGGGATCGGCCTGGCGGGCGTTGACGGCCAGCGCGGCACCGAGGCGTTTGGCGAGGTCGAGCTTCGCATCGTCGATGTCGACCGCAACGACGTTCAGCCCCATCGCCTTCGCGTATTGAACCGCCAGGTGGCCCAGCCCGCCGATACCCGAGATCACCACCCAGTCGCCAGGCTTGGTGTCCGTGACCTTGAGGCCCTTGTAGACGGTGACGCCCGCGCACAGGATCGGCGCGATCTCCGTGAATGATATGTTGCCCGGCAGACGGCCGACATAATCGGGATCGGCAAGGACGTATTCGGCAAAGCTGCCGTTCACCGAATAACCGGTGTTCTGCTGCTCCTCGCAAAGCGTCTCCCATCCGCCGAGGCAATGTCTGCAGTGGCCGCAGGCGGTATAGAGCCAGGGCACCCCGACGCGGTCGCCTTCCTTGACGTGCTTGACGCCCGATCCAACCGCCACGACGTGCCCGACACCCTCATGGCCGGGAATGAAGGGGGGCTTGGGCTTCACCGGCCAATCGCCTTCGGCGGCGTGCAGATCGGTGTGGCACACGCCGGTGGCCGCGATCTTGACGAGGATCTGGCCGGCTCCGGGCGTCGGCACCTGAACCTCTTCGATCACGAGCGGCTTGCCGAACTGGCGAACGACGGCGGCTTTCATGGTCTTGGGCATGGAATACTCCTGGGTTGTGAGTGGGTCCTATTTCAGGAACTGGCGGAAGCGCCGCAGCGAGAACGCAAACAGGAGCGTGCTGATGACCAGCAGCGCCGCGAGCTGCGGCCACACGACATCGAGGCCCGCGCCGCGGAACAGCACCGCCTGTGCCAGCATGACGAAATGCGTGTTGGGCGCGGTGAACATGATGGCCTGGATGGCCATGGGCATGCTCTCGCGCGGCGTGACGCCGCCGGACAGCACCTGCAGGGGCAGGAGCACCATCATCAGCAGCAGGCCGAATTGCGGCATGGAGCCGGCGACGGTGGCAAGGAATATCCCCAGGCAGGTCATGGCGACGATGTCGAGCGCCGCGCCCACCATGAACAGCGCGATCGATCCGTTGATGGGGACCGACAGCAGTCCCTGGATGACGACAACGAGTGCAAGGCCGGACGCCACCAGCACGACAATGCCCATCGACCAGATCTTGCTCGTCATGATCTCGAAAGGGGTGACCGGCATCACCAGAAGATGCTCGATCGTCCCGTGCTCGCGCTCGCGGATCAGCGCTGCGCCAGTGAGCACGATAGACAGCATCGTGATCGAGGAGATGGCATTGGTGATGGCGCCGAACCAACCCTTGTTGAGTTCAGGGTTGAAGCGCGCCCGCAGGTCGAGGTCGACGGGCAGGGAGGCCTTGGAACGATAGCGGTCGAGAAATTCGTTCACTTCTCCCGAAACGATCGACTGGATGTAGCCTCCGCCGGTAAAGGCCTGCGACATCCGGGTGGCGTCGATGTTGAGCTGAACCGCCGGCGAGCGGCCGGCCAGCAGATCGCGCTGGAAGTTCGGCGGAATATCCAGCGCGAAAGTATCCATGCCTGAATCCATGCGGCTGTCCATCTCCGGCTGGGAGATGAGCAGAGGCGCGGTGAAGTAGGGCGGATAAAATGCCGTGACGATGCGCGACGAGACCGGCGACTGATCCTCATCGACGATGGCGATCGGAGCGTGATTGAGCGTCTCGGGCATCGCCTTCGAGGCGGTGTAGGTGGCGGCGGTGAAGGCATAGACGATCAGCACGAGCATCATCGGGTCCCGCATGAGACCGCGCAGTTCCTTTATGCCGAGATTGTATATGTTGGCGATGCGCATCAGCGGGCCTGTTTTTTCAAGAACGCCGCTCCAAGGCCGAGCAGCACCGGAATGGCGACGAGCATCGGCACGAACGCGCCCGACAGGTCGGCAAAGCTGAGCGCCTTGGAAAAGACGCCGCGCGAGATCGTCACGAAATAGGTGGTCGGATAGATCCGGCCCACGAATGCGCCCACGCCCTGGAGCGACGACACCGGGTCGATCATGCCCGAATATTGGGTGGCGGGGATCATGGTGATCAGCGCGGTTCCGAAGATCGCCGCGATCTGGCTGCTCATGAAGGTCGACAGGAAAAGCCCCATGGCCGTCGTGGCCGTGACGTAGACAAGGGCGGCGGCGGCGAAAGCCGGAAGGCTGCCGGTCAGCGGCACGCCGAAGAGGAAGACGGCGAAGCCCGTCAGCGGCACGAAGTTGAGCATCGCGAGGGCGACATACGGAATCTGCTTGCCGATCAGGAACTCCAGCCGGGTGACGGGCGTGACGTAGAAATTGATGATGGAGCCGAGCTCCTTCTCGCGCACCACGCTGAGCACGGCCAGCATCGCCGGGATCAGCAGCAGAAGCATCGGGATAACCGCCGGAACGATGGCATCGAGACTGCGGACGTCGGGATTGTAGCGGTAGCGGATGTCGAGCTGGAAGGCGCTGGCGGTGGCGGCGTCGCCATAGAGTTCACGCGCCTTCTGCGTCAGCCAGCCGGCATGCATTCCCGAAACATAGCCTTGCACGGTTTCGGCTCGTGTCGGCATGGCGCCGTCGATCCAGGCGCCGATCGTGACGTCGCGGCCGCGCGCGAGGTCGCGCCCGAAGCCGGGCGGGATCTCGATCGCGAGGCTGAGCTCCCCGTCCTCCATGCGCCGGTCGAGATCGGCATAGTCGATGATCGGCGCCTTCTCGGTGAAATAGCGCGAGCCTGCGATCTGCAGCACATAGTCCCGGCTGATCGTCGTGTCCTCGTGATCGAGGACGGCGAAGGAGAGGTTTTCGACGTCCATGTTGATGCCGTAGCCGACGACGAACATCAGAATGAGGCTGCCGACGGTCGCCAGCGTGGCCCGGATCGGATCGCGCAAGAGTTCAAGCGCCTCGCGCCGCGTGTAGGCGAACATGCGGCGCATATCGAAGGAACGGCCTGTGCCGCTGCTGCCGGGGCGACTGGCCGGCGCTTCCGGGACCGGCATTGTCCCGGCCGCCACGCTCGGCGTTTCGGCCTGCGCGCCTGTCGCCTCCTCGAGATATCCGACGAAGGCTTCCTCCAGCGTTGCCGCCGACCGGCTTTTGACGATTGCGGCCGGCGTGTCGCTGACCAGGACCTTGCCGGCATGCATGAGCGAGATGCGGTCGCAGCGTTCCGCCT
>NZ_RZSB01000309.1:0-6605 GCF_004023285.1 Mesorhizobium sp. M2A.F.Ca.ET.067.02.1.1 | reverse complement strand
GCTCTGGCGCGGACTGATTGGCGCGCTGGCGCCGGCATAGTAGGGCGTATCGCGCTCGAAGAAGCTGATCGACCAGCCAAGCGGCGCCAGCGCGCCAATCAGTCCGCGCCAGAGCGTGGCGTGTCCGTTGCCCCACGAGGATGTGACGGTGAGGCCGAAAATGACCATGCGCATCGGTTGCCGCTCCCGTCAGGCGATTTCATTCAAACGGACCAGCTTGGACCCCCAGTCGCCGTGGACGACCGTAGTGATGGAGGCCGGCGCGATGTCGAAGCGGAAGCAATCGCCGAGCGGCAGGCCGAGGATCGCGCAGACAGCCGCCTTGATGACATCGGCATGGCTGACAAGTGCGATGCACTGACCTTGTCCATTCTCGCGCAGCGCGTCCATCAGGCCGATCATCCTGTGCTGCACGTCCAGCATGGTCTCGCCGCTCGGCGTGCGGGCGCTCTGGCGCTGGTCGTTCCAAAGCCGCCAGCTTGCGTCGCCGTTCAGTTCCTCGAAGGTCTTGCCGGACCACTCGCCGAAGTCGATCTCGTCGAGTTCCTTGCAGATCGCGATCTTCTCGATCTCGCAAGCGATGGCGATCGGCTTCGCTGTTTCCAGCGTCCGTTCGCGCGGACTGCTCAAGATCGCGGCGAGCGGCTCCCGCGCCATCCGCCGCGCGAGATGCAGCGCTTGCGCCTGGCCGGCTTCGCCCAGGCGAACGCCTTCGAGCCGCCCGGCCAGGTACGAGCCGACATGATCATGCGCCGCGTGGCGGATGAGAAAGAAGGTGGTGGTCATTCGGCAGCGTCCAGCATCGGCTCGTCATTGCCGGCGATGAAGGCGAGCGTGCGCAGGCGCGCCTCTGCGTCGGTGAACTGCTCCGGCGGCGACTTCATGAAGTAGCTGCTGGGGCCCGTGAGCGCGCCGGCAATACCGCGGTCGAGGGCAAGCTTAGCGCAGCGGACGGCGTCGATGACGACGCCAGCCGAATTGGGCGAATCCCAAACCTCCAGCTTCAGCTCGGCATTGAGCGGCACGCCGCCGAAAGTGGTGCCTTCGACGCGGATATAGGCCCATTTGCGATCGGTCAGCCACGGGACATGGTCGCTGGGTCCGACATGGATGTTGCCGGCTTCGAGCGGAACGTCGATCTGGCTGGTGACGGACTGCGTCTTCGAAATCTTCTTCGATTCCAGCCGCTCGCGCTCGAGCATATTAAGGAAATCGGTGTTGCCGCCGAAGTTGAGCTGATAGGTGCGATCGATGCGCACGCCGCGCTCGCGGAACAGATTGGCGAGCAGCCGGTGCACGATGGTTGCGCCGACCTGGCTCTTGATGTCATCGCCGAGCAGGGGAAGGCCGCGCTCCTCGAAGCGTTGGCGCCATTCCGGCCGCGAAGCGATGAAGACAGGGATGCAATTGACGAAGGCGCAGCCAGCATCGAGCGCGCATTCTGCGTAGAAGTGTGCAGCGGCTTCGGAGCCCACCGGAAGATAGCATATGAGCACCTCGGTCGCGCTTTCCTTGAGCCGTGCGGTTACGTCTGCGACCGGTTCATCTGACTCTTCGATCTCATCGCGTAGATATTTGCCGATGCCGTCGAGCGTTGGGCCGCGATCCACGCGAACTCCGATTGGAGCAACATCGGCGAAACGGAAGGTGTTGTTGGGCGCGGTGTAGATCGCTTCCGCCACATCGCGCCCAACCTTGTTTTCCGCAACATCGAAGGCGCAGACCACCTCGACATCGTCAACATGGTAGCCGCCGAGATCGGCATGCATCAGTCCGGGGATCGGCTCATTGCCGTTGGCGTGGCGATAGTAGGAGAGACCTTGCACAAGCGATGATGCGCAATTGCCTACGCCGACGATGCCGATACGAACTTTCTTCGATGTCACGAAACCACGGCCTCTTTGGTTGGAGGTAAGTTCCTCGGCGCCGAACCGGGAGCGGCCGCGAATGTTCCTTCGCGCCGCGAAAAATTGCCGAGCCTGATTGCGGATCAAAGAGGCTCCGCTTCGCGTTGGCGACCAGACAGCAGGCAGGAGCCGTATGATCGTCTTCGGCGACCACAAGCGAACGCATAGCGCAGAGCAGCTCAGGAAGGCTGTCCTGGCCGAGGCTGAAGCGATTGGCGATCTGCTTGCCGGCATCGAACGTCATGCCGCTCTGGTCGATCTTTTCGTCACTGCCTCTGAACTCTTCCAGGGCCTTGCCGATGCGGAATTCGACACCAGAGGCGCCGACGGCAGTTCGTCGAGGCAGAAGCTGGGGTCGGAAATCCTCGTCGAGCTGTCGCGGGAAGTGCTGCGGTCCTGGCAGCAGGGATTTGCCCGAAAAGGATCGCTCGATGCATCGCTGCTTGCAAAGCTTGCCGCCATCGACTGCGGCAGCGCAATAACCACCGGTCCGGCTGAAGGCTATGCGCTGTACGCCCTCTACCCGGAAACCTATCTGCTTGGGGCACTGCAGTCCGGCCTCGACGCAAACACCTGCGTCATCGGCATCCGCAGCATCGGGCTTGGCCTCGCGGCGATGGTCGCCGCCGCGCTGCATGCGCCGCCGCCAATCAGCGTGCGGCCGATCGGCCATCCGTTTTGCCGGCACATAAGCGCGGCGCCCGAACTCCTCGGCTCTTGGCGCGACAGACCGCGAGCCGAATTTGCCATTGTCGATGAAGGTCCGGGCCTCTCCGGCAGCTCCTTTCATGCTGTCATTGTCTGGCTGCGCCGGCAGGGCATCGACCAGGAGCGCATTCATCTGTTCCCGAGCCATCGCGGCGGGCCCGGCGCGCAGGCTGATGCCGCGACCGTCGCCGCCTTGTCGCAGTGCCAAAGCCATGTCGCGGGCTTTGAAGATGTCTTTGACGGCGCGGTTGCCCCCGGGCTGCGGGACTGGCTAGGACATCTGCTCGGCAAGGCCGATGTTGAGCTTCAGGAAATCTCCGGCGGCGCATGGCGCGACTATCTTTCTGTGCCGACCGGCGCCTGGCCGCCTGCATTCCCGGCGTTCGAGCGACGCAAATTCATGGCCACGTCTGGCGGCGAGCGTTGGCTGGTCAAGTTCGCAGGTCTTGGCGAGACAGGACGGCGCAAGCTGCGTACGGCCAAGGCACTGCACGAAGCGGGCTTTGGCGCTCAGCCTGCCGGACTCTGCCACGGTTTCCTGGTCGAGGGCTGGATCGATGCCGACAGGCTGGACCGGGCAGCGCTGGCAAGGGATCTGCTGATCGAATGGCTTGGGCGTTACCTCGGCTGGCGCACCGCCAGCCTACAGACCGACGAGACAGGCGCGTCGCTGGACCAGCTCGCGCGCATGGCGGTGCAAAACTGCGAGGAAGCGCTGGGGGAGAAACTGGCGCACGCCTTGCAGAGCTGGTTTGCCCGCCAGCCGTCACCAGGTCCAACGCGCCGGGTCGAGATCGACGGACGGCTGCATGCTTGGGAGTTTCTGGTTCGTCCGGACGGAACCCTGCTCAAGACGGACACTATCGACCATTGCCGATCGCACGATCTTATCGGCTGCCAGGGGATAGAATGGGACGTTGCCGGCGCACGGGTCGAACACGACCTGTCGGCCGCCGAGCTTTCGACGCTGGTGGGCTGCATCGAGCAGGCGACATCGATCGACAGAGCTTTGGTCGACTATTTGGAGCCCTGCTATCTCGCGTTTCAGCTTGGCCTCTGGACGATTGCAGGGCAGTCGACTGACGAGGAAGAGCGGATGCGGTCGACGCGCGCAGTCGAACGTTACAAAGCCGGACTTGTCCGGCTTCTGGTCTGTTGAAAGCCAAGCCCGCTGGGTCAGTCGAGCCTGCGCAGCATATCGGCTTCCTGCTCCAGTATGCTTGCCACTTCTTCCCGTCGCAGATGCGTCATCATCAGGCTGACGCAACACTCGAGATAGGTGATGGAAGCTCTTCGCAGGAACGCGGCGGTTTCCGCCGCCGCCATCTTGTCGATGTCGTTGACTGATCGCTTCGGCTTCACAGCTCGTCCTCCATCGCGGTTGTCATGCCCAACCGCGATGTCGGGTGGTTGTTCCGCCCCGGTGAAAAGATGCCGCTGCTTCAGAGCTGCAGGTTCTGCAGCTTCCCCCCACCCGCCCTGTCGATTGCAGCGACCGGCGCGATCGCCAGCTCGTCCATCCCTGAAAAGTGGACGATCGTCTGCAGCAGGCCTTGCCTGAGAGGCACCTCGGGCGACCAGCCGAGAAGCGCCTTTGCGCGGCCTATGTCGGGGCGCCGGCGGCGCGGGTCGTCCTCAGGCAGAGGCAGGAACTTCACCGGCGATCTGGTGCCGGTCAGCTCGCGTACCAGTCTTGCCAGTTCGAGGATCGAAAACTCCCCGGGATTGCCGAGATTGACCGGTTGGCGCGGATTGGGATCGACATCCATCAGCCGGCGCAAACCCTCGACCAGATCGGTGACATAGCAGAAGGAGCGGGTCTGCCGGCCATCGCCGAAGATCGTCAGCGGCCGCTTCTCGATCGCCTGCATGACCAGATTGGAAACGATACGGCCGTCGGCGGGGTCCATCCTCGGCCCATAGGTGTTGAAGATGCGCGCGACCCGAATATCCGCCATCTCCGCGCGCAGATAATCGAAGCAGAGTGTTTCGGCGGCGCGCTTGCCCTCGTCGTAGCAGGCCCGCGGTCCGGTGCAGTTGACGTGGCCGACATAGTCCTCACGCTGCGGATGCTGTTCCGGATCGCCATAGACTTCGCTGGTCGATGCCTGCAGGAAGCGTGCGCCGTTGCTGGCGGCGAGTTCCAGAAGATTGAGGGTCCCGATCACACAGGTGCGCGTCGTATGGATCGGGTCGGCCTGATAGCGAGGCGGCGAGGCCGCGCAGGCCAGATTGAAAACGCGATCGACAGGTTCACCGAGGTCCAGCGGGGCGCAAACGTCCTGCT
The DNA here is from genome assembly GCF_004023285.1 of Mesorhizobium sp. M2A.F.Ca.ET.067.02.1.1. Classification (NCBI taxonomy): domain Bacteria; kingdom Pseudomonadati; phylum Pseudomonadota; class Alphaproteobacteria; order Hyphomicrobiales; family Phyllobacteriaceae; genus Mesorhizobium; species Mesorhizobium sp. M2A.F.Ca.ET.067.02.1.1. The sequence continues at coordinate 1,703 of NZ_RZSB01000309.1, read as the reverse complement.
CGATCAGCCGAAAGCGCGCCTGGCCAACCAACGAGCTGATATTCTCCATTCTGCCGGTGAGGAAATTGTCGACGCAGATCACGCGATAGCCGTCACGCAGCAGCGCCTCGCATAAATGCGAACCGAGGAAACCGGCACCGCCGGCAACAAGCGCGGTCCTTCTTTGTTCAGCCCTTTTTGATCGCCGCATATCGATGGTCTCCTGTCTGCCGTTCATGCCGCACTTTCGACGTCCAGATCGACCGCCGGACGCGTCCCCACCGACGGCGTCAGCGCCGAAACGAATTCACGTGCCCTTGCCATGGCGGTATGTCTTGAAAGCACCGCCTCGCGCGCCAGTCTGGCCATGTCGAGCCTTGCCCGCTCGGATTTGGCGCTGAGGATCTCCTCGACATTTGCGGCAAAGGCTGCCGTCTCGATCGCCGGTCCCGGGAAGAAATCGTCGAGCCCGGGCCAGCGGTCGCTTATGATGGGAGTGCCGCAGGCTGCGGCCTCGAAAAGCCGCACGCTGGGCGACCATCCGGCCGCGATCATCGACGCTCGCGTAAGGTTCAGCGTATAGCGCTGGCGGCTGTAGAAGGCGGCATGTCCAGAAGGCGGCAGGTGCTCGATCCGCTCGACATTGTCCGGCCAAGCGATGTCAGAGGGATATTGCGAGCCGGCGACGACGAAGCGGCGGTCGGGCAGGCGTCGCGCAGGCTCCAAAAGCAGCGCTTCCAATGAGGGCTGCCGGTCGGCGCTATAAGTGCCAAGATAGCCAAGGTCCCATTCGATGGCGTGTCTGGTGCGACGATGCCGCGTTGGATCGACGGAGCAGTAGAGCGCCTCCGCCCGGCGCGCGCCGAACTCGGACTCCAGCCGCTCCAGCGTCGGTCCGCCGGTGAAGGAGAAGTAGACGTCGAAATAGGGAATCTGCCTGCGGGCAAGATAGTCGCAATCGTCATCGGCAACCCGCGCCAGCGTCACCGGTGTGTCGATGTCGTAAAAGCAGAACTGCCCCGTGCAGAGCGAAGCAAGATCGTCGATGATCACCCTGCCTTCCGGCACGAAGGAGCCTATCACCACTGCATCGGCGCGCTGCAGGTCCCGCCGGTGGTTTCGGCGCAGCTCCGAGACTGTCTCGTAGTAGCGCAAGTCGCAGAAATCGGGATCGCGCAGGTCCCGATGATGCGCGTACCAGGAGACGTCGCGTTCCAGGAAGCTGACGCGATGGCCGAGTTCGTTGAGCGCACGCAGCAATCCGCGGAAAGTCGTCGCATGGCCGTTGCCCCAGGACGAAGACAGGGAGAGCCCAAGGAAAACGATGTCGAGCGGTTTCGTCATTCCGCAGCCTCCATTGCGCGGCGCTCGAAATGCGCCTTGAAGATGTCGTCCACCAGCCGAGCCCTCAGCGTGTAGGTATGCTCGGCCAGAACGCGCCGCAGCGCTGCCGCGCCGATCGCCTTCGCCCGCTGCGGCGTCAGGGTGCGCATGATCTCGGCGACATCGGCGCCGTCGCGGGCGACCAGGATCTCTTCGCCGGGGGTCAGGAACAACTCGATGCCAAGCCAGGCGTCGGTCAGGAGGCACGCGCCGGCCCCCGCCGCCTCGAAGACACGGGTCGCGGGCGAAAACCCGTTGGCCGCCATGCTGTCGCGGCTGATGTTGAGCACGGCCTTCGGCGTGACGTTGAAGGCGTTGTGATCGCTGGTGCTGACATGCCC
>NZ_RZSB01000308.1:0-6609 GCF_004023285.1 Mesorhizobium sp. M2A.F.Ca.ET.067.02.1.1 | reverse complement strand
GATCTCCCCCCTTGAGGGGGAGATGTCTGGCAGGACAGAGAGGGGGGCGAAGGATCGCGGCCTCTCCCACGATCGCCCTCAACACGCGGTGGCGCCATGACCATCGCCGCTGTTCAGTCCAACCCCACTCCCGCCATCCTGCCAGTCAGCGGCGGCATGCGCGGCGCGCTTTCCGACCTCTTCTGGCGCCGCCCGAAATTCCTGCTCACCCTGATGCTCGCCCCGCCGCTTTTGTGGCTCGGCATCGTCTATATCGGCTCGCTCTTCGCGCTGCTGGCACAGAGCTTCTTCTCGATCGACGAGTTCTCGGGCCTCATCAACCGCGAGTTCACGCTAAAGACTTATGGCGATCTGCTGCAGGCCGCCAATCTCGACATCATCCTGCGTACGGTGACGATGGCGGCACTCGTCACGCTTGCCTCGGCGGTCATCGCCTTCCCCATCGCCTATTACGCGGCGCGCTATGCGCGCGGCCGCTGGAAGGCGCTGTTCTATCTCGGCGTCATGCTGCCGTTGTGGTCCAGCTACCTGGTCAAGATCTACGCCTGGAAGCTGATCCTCGCCAAGGAAGGCATCCTCACCTGGCTGCTCGCCAAGCTGAACCTGCTCTGGCTGCTCGACGCCTGGCTGTCGCTGCCGATCGTCGGCGGCAACTCGCTGTCGGTCTCCTTCACCGGCACCTTCATCGTCTTCGTCTATGTCTGGCTGCCCTTCATGATCCTCCCTGTGCAGGCCGCGCTCGAGCGCGTGCCCGGCAACCTGGTCGAGGCCTCGTCCGATCTCGGCGCCTCGCCCGGCCAGACCTTCCGCAACGTGCTGTTCCCGCTGGCGCTGCCCGGCATCGTCGCCGGCTCGATCTTCACCTTCTCGCTGACCTTGGGCGACTACATCATCCCGCAGATTATCGGCACGTCACGCCTCTTCATCGGCCAGGCCGTCTATTCGCAGCAGGGCACCGCCGGCAACATCCCGTTGGCCGCCGCCTTCACCGTGGTGCCCATCGTCATCATGGGCTTCTATCTCTGGGGCGCCAAGCGCATGGGGGCTTTCGATGCGCTCTGACCGTGGCCAACGTGCTCCGCTCGGCCTGAAGATCGCCGCCGCCTGCGGCCTGCTGTTCCTGCACCTGCCGATCCTGCTGATCTTCGTCTACGCCTTCACGACGGAAGAGAAGAGTTTCGTCTGGCCGCCGCCGGGGCTCACCACGCAATGGTTCGCCGTTACCTGGAACCGGCCGGACGTATGGGATGCGCTGTCGCTGTCGGTCCGCGTCGCCGCCATCTCGACGGCGATCGCGCTGGTGCTCGGCACGCTCTGCGCCGCCGCCGTCTCGCAGACCCACTTCTTCGGCCGCGAGGCCATCTCGCTCTTGGTCATCCTGCCGATCGCGCTGCCCGGCATCATCACCGGCATCGCGCTGCGCTCGGCCTTTTCGCTGGCCGACATTCCCTTTTCGTTCTGGACGATCGTGCTCGGCCACGCCACCTTCTGCGTGGTCGTCGTCTACAACAACGCCGTCGCCCGCTTCCGCCGCACCTCGGGATCGATGATCGAAGCCTCGATGGATCTCGGCGCCGACGGTTTCCAGACCTTCCGGCATGTCGTGCTGCCGAACATCGCAACCGCCCTGCTCGCCGGCGGCATGCTTGCCTTCGCGCTCTCCTTCGACGAGGTCATCGTCACCACCTTCACCGCCGGCCAGCAGCAGACGGTGCCGATCTGGATGCTGGAGGAGCTGATCCGTCCGCGCCAGCGCCCGGTCACCAATGTCGTTGCTATGGTCGTCGTGCTGGTGACGCTGCTGCCGATCCTCGTTGCCTATTACCTGACCCGCGACGGCGACCAGATCGCGGGGAGTGGGAAATGAAAACAGCGAGTAGCGAATAGCGAGTAGCGAATACGGTTCGGCTGTCGATCTCCCTATTCGCTACTCCCTATTCGCTCCTAATCAGGGAGAAACCCAATGGACACCCAGATGCTCATCGGCTCGAAATTCGAGAAGGGCACCGAAACCGAGGAGCCGATCCTCAATCCAAAGACCGGGGCAACCATCCTCAACCTGCCGGAAGCAAGCCCGGCGCAGATCGAGGCGGCCGTCAGTGCCGCCGAGCGAGCGTTCGTCAGTTGGTCGCGTACCACGCCGGCGCAGCGCTCCGGCTACCTGCTCAAGATCGCCGACCGCATCGAGGCGGAAGCCAAGGAGTTCGCGGCGCTAGAGGCGCTGAATTGCGGAAAGCCGATCAATGCCGTGCTCAATGACGAGATCCCGGCGATCGTCGACTGCTACCGCTTCTTCTCCGGCGCGGTGCGCTCAATGCCCGGTCAGGTGGCCGGCGAATATATTGCGGGCCACACCTCGATGGTGCGGCGCGACCCTATCGGCATCGTCGCCTCGATCGCGCCCTGGAACTATCCGCTGATGATGATGGCTTGGAAGCTGGCGCCGGCGATCGGCGGCGGCAACACGGTCGTCTTCAAACCATCGGAACAGACGCCGCTGACATCGCTCAAGCTGGCGAAGATCCTCGCCGAAATCCTGCCCGAGGGTGTCGTCAATGTCGTGCTCGGCCGCGGCGACAGTGTCGGCAACACGCTGATCAACCACCCCAAGGTCAACATGATCTCGATCACCGGCGATGTCGCCACCGGCAAGAAGGTGCTGCAGGCGGCCGCCAAATCGGTCAAGCGCACGCATCTGGAGCTTGGCGGCAAGGCGCCGGTCATCGTCTTCGACGACGCCGATCTTGGCGCCGTGGTCAATGGCCTGCGCGCCTTCGGCTATTACAATGCAGGCCAGGACTGCACCGCCGCCTGCCGCATCTATGCCGGCAAGAAGATCTACGACAAGCTGGTCGCCGATCTCTCTTCCGCTGTCTCGACCATCAAATACAACCAGCCTGACGACACCGAGAACGAGATCGGCCCGCTGATCTCGCGCCGCCAGCGCGACCGCGTGTCGAGCTTCGTCGAGCGCGCTTCCGAACTGAAGCACATCGAGATCACCACCGGCGGCAAGCCGGGGGAGGGCTCCGGCTTCTACTACCAGCCGACGGTGGTCGCCGGCGCGCTACAGGAAGACGAGATCGTGCGCCGCGAGGTGTTCGGCCCGGTCGTCTCCATCACCCGCTTCGCGGACGTAGACGAAGCAGTAAGTTGGGCCAACGATAGCGACTACGGCCTTGCCTCGTCGGTGTGGACCAAGGACGTCGCGCGCGCCATGGCGACCGCCGCTCGTCTGCAATATGGCTGCACCTGGATCAACACGCACTTCATGCTGACCAACGAGATGCCGCATGGCGGCCTGAAACAGTCAGGCTACGGCAAGGACATGTCGCTCTACGCGCTGGAGGATTACACGGCTGTCCGCCACGTCATGGTGGCGCACGGCTAGTCCCTTGCGAGAGGGGCCGGATTGCCCATTGCCCGTAGCAAATCCGATGGCAATCCGGCCTCTATCCCCTACGTGGGCGGAGGCGGCGTAAGAACTAATGCATGTCGCCCAGAAGTGTGCGCGGTTCTGGGACAACGACATGCATCAAAACAAAGACTTAAACCGCGTCGCCTGAGCCCGGCTCAGCGCGACGCGGTTTAAGCGGCCGTCCTCCCTTGCATCTCCGATGCCGCGGGCTTGATGTTCTGGTTGACCCTAAAGATGTTGAACGGGTCGTAGATGCGCTTCACCTGGCTAAGCCGCTCGTAGTTTGCGCCATAGCTCGCCTGCACGCGCGCTTCTCCTTCGTCCTCCATCATGAAATTCACGTAGCCGCCTTCGCCGTTGTGGGGATGGATGCTCGCCCAGTAGGTCTTGGCCCATTTGGTGAGGTCGGCGGCCTTGGCCGGATCGGGATCGATGGCGGCGATGACCATCGACCAGGTCGCGTCGCGCGCATTCCATGCCGTCTCGTTCTTGCCGACGCGGCGAACGGCGCCGTCGATCGGGTAAAGATGCATCAGCGACAATTCGCTTGGCGCCGCGGCGGCCTGCGCGATATGGGTCGCGATGGCTTCGTCGGGAAGCGACCTGACGAAATCGCCCTTCCAGTACCATTGCAGGCCTTTCGGAAGCAGCGGGTCGAACATTGCCTGCAAGGCCGGGAACGGCATCACACCCATCCAGTTGAAGATCGGCGGCGGCAGATTGTCGAGCAGCGGCGCCATGGCCTTGCGCCCGTCCTCCTCGCTGCCGTTGTAGCAGGAGATGATGGCGCAGGCGCGCTTGCCCCAATATTCGCGCGGGAAGGGATCGGTCGAGGGAACGGTCTTCAGGCCGACAAACGCGCCGAGATCCTCCGGCGCCTCCGGCAGATAGTCGCGATAGGTCTGCATGACGGCCATGGCGTCCTTGGCCTCCCAGAACACCGGGCCGCCGAAGATTATGTTCACGGGATGGGCCTGGAACAGGAAGTTGGTCACGATGCCGAAATTGCCGCCGCCGCCGCGAAGCGCCCAGAACAAATCGGGGTTCTCGGCTTTGCTGGCGGTCACCACTTTGCCGTCGGCCAACACCAGATCGGCTTCGACCAGATTGTCGATGGTGAGACCGTATCTGCGCGTGAGATAGCCTGTACCGCCGCCGAGGGTCAGGCCGGCAACGCCGGTGGTCGAGACGATGCCGGCCGGAACGGCGAGCCCGAAAGGATGGGTGGCATGGTCCACGTCACCTGAATTGCAGCCCGGCCCGACTCTCACGGTGCGCGTTTTCGGATCGACATGGACACCCTTCATCATCGACAGGTCGATGACGAGACCGTTGTCGCAGATCCCCAGTCCGGCGCCGTTGTGGCCTCCGCCGCGCACGGCGATCAGCAGGTCGTTGTCGCGGGCGTATTTCACGGCGGCGATCACGTCGGCGACATCGGCGCAGCGCGCAATCAGCAGCGGGCGCTTTTTGATCATGCCGTTATAGACCTTGCGGGCCTCGTCATAGCCGGCATCGTCGCGCAGGATCATCTCCCCGCGCAGGCTTTCACGCAGTTTTGCATGGGCTTCGTCGGTCATTGGTTTGCTCCCTTGATTGCGCCGGCGCATGGCGCGCCGACGCGACGCATGTGTTGCTTCGTTTGCTCGCCTCGTCGGGCGGATGCGTTGGCTGGTGCAGGAAGAGCACATTGCACCAATCCGGCCCCCGCCGCTTCGCCCGAAAGGACCAGCGGGGCATGGCCCGGGAGAGCCATTGGCACGGCAGCCAAAGCGGATGCCGTGACTGACCGACGGGCCGGTTCCTGATTTGGGTCGATCCGGTGACGTCGAGTGGCCGCCTGCCTCGCCGCCGCTCTTCCCGTCATGTTCGCCGCTGCCTCTTCGGCCCTCGGCTATTTCGCAATCAACTATTCCACGATCCGGAAGATCTGCCACTGGCTGGTGCCCGACACCACATAGGGCTCCAGCTCCTTGCCCCACTTGGCGTGCGCGTCGATTTTGGCGATCTTGGCAAAGAACGCTTCCAGCTGGGCCAGGCTTTCAACCTCGTGATGGGACTCGATCGTCGCTTCGCGCGCGCCGATCGAACCCGTCATGAGGCGGAAATTCAGGTCGGCCAGACCGATCTGCGAGCCGATCTCGCGCTCCCATTTCCGCATCAGCTCAAGTGCGGTCTGCTTGTGGCCGAACCTGGCGTCGATCTGCCATCTGGCGCTGAACATCTCGGTTCTCCCTCACCACTGCGGCCGAGGCCGCTGTTGATTTGTCCGCGATTGATTATTCGTCCCAGGCCTGCACGACGGTCTGCCGCGCGATCAGGCCGTTCCTCAGCTCCAGCATCGCCGCGCAAACCACCTTGGTGCCGTCCGGATAGGCGCAGGCTTGCATGAAGGCGAGGTTGTCGCCCTCTGCGATGGTGGCGTCGACCTTGTGGGTCATCGCCCGGCTGCAGATGTCGTCCCAGAAGATGCTGATCGCCGCGCGGCCGCGGATTTCGCGCGGCTTGCTCGGCGGGTTGTTGCGGTCGACGACGCGCACCAGCGCATCGTCGGTGTAGAAGCTCGACAGCAACTTGCCGTCACGGCCCTCGATCGCCTTCTTGATCGCCGCGCCGTCCACCGTCTTTGTCTTGGTCAACATCTTGTCTCTCCATGGCCCCGCAGTGCCTTCCTGGCTGCCTGCATTGGGATAATTGATACCTCCTACGCGTCCCGACCGCTTCGCCCGAAAGCGCCATGGCTCTCATGGCCCGTCCGGGCCAGCATGCCTGGCCGAGAATGCCGCTGCCGCCGCCCGCGACGGCAGGTCGAGCTTGAGCAATATGTTGGCGACATGGCGCTTGACCGTGTGCTCGCTGAGGTCGAGCTCGGCTGCGATCGCGGCATTGCTCTTGCCGTCGGCGATCAGGCTCACCACCTCGCTCTCGCGAGCCGTCAGCGTTGCCGGTTCGGCCGGCTTGGGCTTGGGACGGCAGGCCGGCTCCAGATGCTGTTCGGCCGTCACCTGCACCAGCGCCAGCGGCTCGTCCAATTCGTCGAGGCTGATTCGGCCGGCATCGGTGAAATGCAGCCCGGAACCCGCGGCCAGGTCGGCGACCAGCCTTGAGCAGAGGATGTGCCCGCGCTCGGCATGGGCGGCAAGCTGCATGGCCACACGCGCTGTCAGCCCCGTCGGCGGTCCGCGTATTTC
>NZ_RZSB01000307.1:0-6613 GCF_004023285.1 Mesorhizobium sp. M2A.F.Ca.ET.067.02.1.1 | reverse complement strand
CGCAGAACCCCGGCTGGGCGGGGTGTCGTCGCCGAGGTCGCGGGCGGGCTTGTGGCCTGCGATCAACTGCTTGATCTCGTCGCCGGACAGCGTCTCGTATTCGAGCAGCCCTTCGGCGAGCGCGATCCATTCCTTCTTCTTCTTGGTCAGGATGGCCTTGGCGGTCGAGTAGGCGTCGTCGATCAGCCGCCGCACTTCGGCATCGATGATCTGCGCCGTCTCTTCCGAGATGTTTTGCGTGCGGGCCACCGAGTGTCCGAGGAAGACCTCTTCCTGGTTGTCGCCATAGGCGACATGGCCGAGCTTGTCGGAGAAGCCCCAGCGCGTGACCATGGCACGCGCCAGCTTGGTTGCCTGCTCGATGTCGGAGGAGGCGCCGGAGGTGATGTTCTCCTTGCCGAACTTGAACTCCTCGGCGACGCGGCCACCCATCATGATAGCCAGCCTGGAGATCATGTATTTGTAGCTCATCGAATAGCGGTCGCCTTCCGGCAGTTGCATGACCATGCCGAGCGCGCGACCGCGCGGGATGATGGTCGCCTTGTGCAGCGGGTCCGCCGTCGGCACGTTGAGCGCCAGGATGGCGTGGCCGGCCTCGTGATAGGCGGTCAGCTCCTTCTCGGCTTGCGTCATCGCCGACGAACGGCGCTCCGCGCCCATCATGATCTTGTCCTTGGCGTCCTCGAACTCGGCCATGGTGACCAGCCGCTTGTTGCGGCGCGCCGCCATCAGCGCGGATTCGTTGACGAGGTTCATCAGGTCGGCGCCGGAGAAGCCCGGCGTGCCGCGCGCGATGACCTTGAGGTCGACATTGGGCGCCAGCGGCACGTTGCGCACATGCACCTTGAGGATCTTCTCGCGGCCGACGATGTCGGGATTCGGCACCACGACCTGGCGGTCGAAGCGGCCGGGCCTCAGCAGCGCCGGGTCCAGCACGTCGGGCCGGTTGGTGGCGGCGATCAGGATGATCGACTCGTTCGATTCAAAGCCGTCCATCTCGACCAGCAGCTGGTTCAGCGTCTGCTCGCGCTCGTCATTGCCGCCGCCAAGACCGGCGCCGCGATGACGGCCGACCGCGTCGATCTCGTCGATGAAGATGATGCAGGGCGCGTTCTTCTTGGCCTGGTCGAACATGTCGCGCACCCGGCTCGCGCCGACGCCGACGAACATCTCGACGAAGTCCGAGCCGGAGATGGTGAAGAACGGCACATTGGCCTCGCCGGCGACCGAGCGCGCGAGCAGCGTCTTGCCGGTGCCGGGCGGGCCGACCAGCAGCACGCCGCGCGGGATCTTGCCGCCGAGGCGCTGGAACTTCTGCGGATCGCGCAGGAACTCGACGATCTCTTCGAGGTCTTCCTTGGCTTCGTCGACGCCGGCGACATCCTGGAAGGTGACGCGGCCATGCGCCTCCGTCAGAAGCTTGGCCTTCGACTTGCCGAAGCCCATCGCTCTTCCGGAGCCGGACTGCATCTGGCGCATGAAGAATATCCACACGCCGAGGATCAGGATCATCGGCAGCCACGAAATCAGGTAGCCGAACAGCGAGTTGGAGCCGTCGGTCTCAGGCTTGGCGGTGATGGTGACGTTCTTGTCCTGCAGCCTGGAAACCAGCGACGGGTCGCCCGGCGAATAAGTCTGGAAGCCGTTGGCGTTGTCCGTGTAGTTGCCGAAGACGCGGGCACCCGCGATGGTCACGCTCTTGACCCGGCCGGAGGCGACGTCCTGCAGGAACTGCGAATAGGGAATATCCGTCGTTGCACCGCGCGTCTGGGGCGTCTGGAACAGATTGAACAGGGCGATGAGCAGGACCGCTATGATCGCCCAGAGCGCGAGGTTGCGATAGTTCGGATTCATCTATTGTCCCGTTGGAGCCCGCCTGCGGGCCCGCGATGATGGAGAAGCTTGGGCCTAACATAGGGAGAGCGCCTCCCCTTGCCAAGCAGAACAGCACGTATCGGTTAAGCTTTCGCCCACCCTCGCCCACCATCATGGCCATGGAATGGCGGCGCCGGCACCGGCGGCGCTCCGACAAGCATCGCGACGGCGGTGGCGGGTTCGATGTCGAAGCACGGCAGGAAGCGCGCGAAAGGGGCAACCGCCGGAACGATCGACACCGATTGCGGGCCGGCATCGCCGCCAGCGAAATCAAGGTGTTTGCCGCCGGACCATAGCGCCGGCTCCGCGGCAAGCGCCGCGCGTGAAAGGCTTTGTGGAACATCCTCGCTGAAGGGCGCTTTACCGGCGGCGGCAGGGCCCAGCGGCGCGATCACCAAATCGCCCGACCCGTCTTTCAAAGTGATGCGCCGGCGGTTGTCCCAAAGCCAATTATCCGCCGGCGGCGCGGGGGCGGGCAGATTGCGGCTTTCGCGGCGAAGGAAAATGCCTGTACGGCGCGCATCGACCACCGTCCGCGACAATGTAGCGCAAAGCGATCCCAGCTGCAGGCGGGAAAGCAGCTCAGCACAGCGCACCTCGTCGGCGAGAAAGGACATGCCGCCAACCGTGGCCAGCAGGATGCGCAGCACGTAAACGGCCGCTTGGCCGTCCTCATGCCCAGCGAAATCGCGATCGAGGCGGATGAGACCCGGAACCGGCCTGCTGGCGAACGCGTCGATGAGCATGGCGGCGCGGCGGCCGATGTCGTGGCGCTCACGTGCCGCCTGGGCCGACCGCGCCAGCGCCTCGGCAATGCGCCGTTCGCCTTCGCCCTGCGCGAGCGACGCCCGCATGCGCGGCCGCTCGAAGCGGACATCCACATTGGTCGGGTCCTCGATCCAGCCGACGTCGCGATGCCGCAGCATGTCGCGCAGTGCCGCACGCCTTGTGCCGAGCAGCGGCCGGACGATCCAGGTGCGCCAGTCATGCAGCGTGGCGGGCGCCATGCCGGCAAGCCCGCGGCCGTCATCGTCGCGTGCCTGCCGCATCAGCACCGTCTCGGCCTGGTCGTCGGCGGTGTGCCCGGTCAGGATCAGCTTGATGCCTTCGGCGTCGGCTGCTTGCGCCAGCAGCCTGTAGCGCGCCGCGCGTGCCGCGGCCGGCAGACCGGTCAGGGGCTTGTCGCCGCGCCAGGCGAGAATGCGATGCGCGACGCCGCGCTCGGCGCAGAAATCGGCAACCTGCCGTGCCTCGGTGGCCGAATCCGGCCGCAAGCCATGATCGATCGTCACCGCGAGCAGCCTGGCGCCCGGTGCGGTCCGGTCGAGATGATCTTTGAGAAGGAGGAGCAGGGCGGTCGAGTCGCTGCCGCCGGACACGGCTGCAACGGCGCCGGTCGAAAGGTCCAGGTCGGAGAAAAGGTCGTCTGAGAGGTCGGCTTTGGTATCGGGCGTCAGCACGCCGCCAGCGCCTTTTCCTGCTTGATGCGCTCCTTGAGCGTGGCGGAGACGTCGGGATAGCGCTTGCCGATCTCGTTGAAAGTGGCGCAGGCGACGTCATTCTGCTTCAGTCCGACCAGCGAAACCCCGAGCTTGAGCAGCATGTCGGGGGCTTTCTTGGCCTTCGGGTACTCCTTGCTGGCGGCGAGGAAGACTTCGGCCGCGTCACGGTATTTCTGCTCACCCAGCAGAGACTCGCCCAGCCAGTAATGCGCGTCCGCCGCCTTGGCGTCCTTGGGGAAGCGCGAGATATGGTCGCGAAAGCCCTGCTCGGCGGTTGGATAGTCGCCCGACAAGATGAACTGGTAGGAATTGCGGTAGAGCTCGTCGGGATCGTTGGTCGACGGCAGGGCCGCGACTTGCGTGTCGCCGGACTTGTTCTTCTTGGCCGGCGTCTCGGCGGAAGGAGCGCTTGCCGTGGCCGCGGGAGCCTGCACCGGCGCGCTGGCTTGCGGGCCGGTCTCGGCATTGACGACATTGCCGTTCTTGTCGACGGTGATGGTGCCGAAATTCTTCGGCGGCGCGCCGGTGATCAGCTTGCCGGGGTCGCCGGTCTGCGATTCCACAATGACGTCGCCGACCGTCTTGCCGCCGCCATTTTGCCCGCCGGTGTCAGCAGGCGCCTGCGTCGCCGGGGCCTGGGCGACGCTGTTGTCCGCACCGGCGTCGCCGGTGCCGGAATCCCCGGTGCCGGCATCTCCGAGGTTGGTGTTGCCGCCGGTTCCGTCCTGAGGCGCGGCCTCCGACTTCTTCTGCCCGGTCGGCTTGGCGCCGCCTTGCGAACCGCCCTCGAGCTGCTGGAAGCGGAATTCATTGTCTTCCTGCTGCTTTCGGATCTGTTCCTGCATCTGCAGGATCTGGAAATTCATCTCCTCGATCTTGCCGTTCAGCTGGCGCAGTTGGTCTTCCAGACCGGTCACGCCGCCGCCACTATCCTGCGCGATCTGCGCCTGTTCAGGCTTCTTCTTGTCGCCGAAGATGCCGAGCGTCGGCAGGTGAAAGGTAAAGCCGCTGCCGGAGGCCTGCCCGGCGCTGTCGGCCGAAGCGGCAAGGCTCGGGAGGCTTGATACGAGCAGCAGCGCAAGCGTGCCGCTCAGGACCGTTCTGAAATGCATTCTGTCTCTCGCGGTGGATGTGTTGGCCTGATGCGCCTTTCCAAATCAGACAATGGGAGCAAGCGCCCTCGCGCTCATAGCAGGACGCGAGACTTCGGCCAAATTTTGTTTCAAGCCGTTGCAAATGAAAAAGGCGGCCCCTGAGGCCGCCTTTGAATTTGCAATGTTGTATTTTTGCCGCCTGTGGCGTCGCGCCAGGCGGCGGCCACGGGGCCTGGTTATCAGGAACCGGCGCCCGACAGCGTGGTGACGGCGCGGCGGTTCTGCGACCAGCAGGAGATGTCGTCGCAGACCGCGACCGGACGCTCCTTGCCGTACGAGATGGTCTTCAGGCGGCCGGCGGAGACGCCCTTGGAAACCAGGAAGTCGCGGGTGGCGGCGGCGCGGCGGGCGCCCAGCGCCAGATTGTACTCACGCGTGCCGCGCTCGTCGGCATGGCCTTCGATGACGATCGCGTATTGGCGATACTGGTTGAGCCACTGCGCCTGGCGCGCCAGCGTGGTCTGCGCGTCAGCGCGGATCGACGAGGAGTCGGTGTCGAAGAAGATGCGGTCGCCGATGTTGACGGTGAAGTCCTGCGCGGAACCCGGCGTGGCGGCGCCGGCGCCGTTGAGCCCGAGATCGGCCGCGCTGTTCGGGGTCTTTTTCGACGCGCAACCGGTGATGGCGAGAGCCGCCACCAACGCGATCATCGCCGGGTTTCGGGTAAGTGCTGCGATACGGCCCATGCCGCCCTCTCCTTAGCATTCGAGTGATTTCGTTGATCACCCAGTAACCACGTTTGGGTTAACCGGCATTCAAGAAACACGGTTAATTTTTGGTTTCGGCCGCCGTCCGCGGCCGTTACGCATCCACGCATTTACCAAGATCGACAATGCGCGCGGACCGTAGGCGGAAATGCGGCCAAAACGCGACCAAGCCGTGGAAAATGGCACTAAGAAATTGAGAGCCGGGGCTTCTCGATTCCTCAGTTCTTCAATTCCTCAGTTCTTCAGTTCCTTATTCCAGCAACGGCGACCAAGCCGGATCCGACGCGTAGTTCGCGGTCGGGATCGGCTGCTCGTTGCGGCCGGTAAGATCGACCGAGACCAGCTTGGGTCCGCCGCCCGAGTCGCGGAAGAACATCAACACGCGGCCGTTCGGCGCCCAGGTCGGGCCCTCCTGCTGGAAGCCGGAGGACAGGATGCGCTCACCCGAGCCGTCGGTCTTCATGACGCCGATCTGGAATTCACCGCCGCTCTGCTTGGTGAAGGCGATCAGGTCGCCGCGCGGCGACCAGACCGGCGTCGAATAAACGCCGTCGCCAAAGGAGATGCGGTGCGGGTTCGAGCCGTCGCCACCCATGACGTAGATCTGCGAGCGGCCACTGCCGCCGCCGCGGTCTGAGGTGAAGACGACCTGCGAGCCATCCGGCGAATAGGACGGCGAGGTGTCGATCGCGGTCGAATCGGTGAGCCGCGTGGTCGAGCGGCTTCTCAGATCCATGGCGAAGATGTTGGAATTGCCGTCATCGCGCAGCAGGCTCATGATCACCTTCTGGCCGTCGGGCGAGAAGCGCGGCGCAAATGTCATGCCGGGGAAGTTGCCGACCAACTCGCGCTGTCCGGTTTCGATCTGCAGCAGATACACCTTCGGCTGTCCGCTCTCATAGGACATGTAGGTGATTTCCTGCCGGTTCGGCGAGAAGCGCGGCGTCAGCACGATGGCGCGGCCGTCGGACAGATAGCGCACATTGGCGCCGTCCTGGTCCATGATGGCGAGCCGCTTCTTGCGCGCGTTCTTGGCGCCGGATTCGTCGACGAAGACGACGCGTGTATCGAAATAGCCTTTCTCGCCGGTGATCTTCTCGTAGATCGCATCGGCGATGATGTGCGCGACACGGCGTTGATTGGCGTCGTTCGCGAAAAACTGCTCACCGGCCATCTGCTGATTGCCGAAGATATCCCACAGCCGGTACTGGGCGCGGATGCGTCCGTCGGCCTCCTTGCTCACGCTGCCGGTCACCAGCGCTTGCGCGTTGATGACTTTCCAATCATCGAAACGCGGCTGCGCATCCGGATTGGTGATCTTTTCGACAAAGGCGGCCTTGTCGATCGGCGCGAACAGCCCCGACCGTTTCAGATC
>NZ_RZSB01000306.1:0-6620 GCF_004023285.1 Mesorhizobium sp. M2A.F.Ca.ET.067.02.1.1 | reverse complement strand
CCGAAGTGGTGAAGGAGCGGCGGCCGAGCTCGTCGACCAGCGTCTCGCCGCTCGCGGGATCCTGCACAGGCATGGTGCCGACCGGGTAGCGGGCCACGCCCTTGGAATCGGTGTTCTCGGTCATCACCAGCGTGCACAGCATAGCCGGCTGATGCTCACGGGCGCGATACTCCAGATGCTTGGCTTTGCCGCAGAAGTCGTTGTCCTTGACCTTCGGACGGGCAAGGTCGGCCTCGAGCAGATTGTATTCGGTCAGCAGATCGGCGTTCTGGAGGCGTAGGCTTTTTTCCATGCGGCGCGTGTTGGCGTAGGTCTCGACGCCGAACGGCATGACGCCGGTAGAGCGCAGCGCGTCCCAGACGGCGAGCCCGTCCTCGTAGCGCATATGCAACTCCCAGCCCTGCTCGCCGACATAGGAGATGCGGAAGGCGGTCACATCCTTGCCGCCGATCCGGATCGGCTTGATCGCCGCGAAGGGGAAATTCTCCGGCGTCAGGCCATTCGGATCCTCGACCACCTTCTGCAAGGTCGTGCGGGCATTCGGCCCCCAGATACCGATGGTGACGTATTTTTCCGTCACGTCGGTGACGGTGACGTCGAAACCTTTGTCCTGCGCGGTGCGTTGCATGTAGCGGAAGTCGCGCGGACCGGCATCGGCGCCGTCGATCACGCGGCAGCGATCGGCCATGCGGATGACGGTGAAGTCTGCGCGCACCATGCCTTCCTCGTCGAGGAAGTGGGTGTAGATGCCCTTGCCGATATTGTTGTCGCCGCCGATCTTGGCCGCGCACAGCCATTCCAGCAGCGCGACATGGTCGGGCCCTTCGACGTCATACATCGAGAAATGCGACAGGTTGACGATGCCGCAATCCTCGCTCATCGCCAGATGCTCGGCATTGGAGACGCGCCAGAAATGGCGGTTGTCCCATTCGTTCTCGCGCACCGGCACGCGGTTGCCGTATTTCTCCAGGAGATGCTCGTTGGCGGCGTAGCCGTGCGCGCGCTCCCAGCCGCCCAGCTCCATGAAATAGCCGCCGAGTTCCTTCTCGCGCTCCCAGAAAGGCGAGCGGCGGATGTTGCGGCCCTTGGAGAAGGGCTCGCGCGGATGCACCGCTGGATTGTAGACCTTCATCGCCGTCTCGGTGCAGCGATCCCAGATGAACTGTTCCTGCGTCTGGTGCGGGTAGAAGCGCGAATAGTCGATCTGGTGATGGTCGATCGCGGTGCGGCCGTCGGTCATCCAGTCGGCGATCAGCTTGCCCATGCCGGGGCCGTCCTTGACCCAGATGGCGACGGCGTACCACAGGCCCCTCACCTTCTGGCTTTCGCCCATGGACGGGCCACCATCGGTGGTCACCTGCAGCAAGCCGTTGAAGGAATGGCCTTCATTGTAACCCAATTCGCCGAGGATCGGCGTCAGTTCCATGGCGCGCTCCAGCGGCGCCATGATCTGCTCCATGTCGAGGTCGCGCTGCGACGGCGACAGCCGCGCCTCATGCTTTTCGAGCAGGTCGCGCGGGTGGCACAGGCGCGGATTGGTCTCCTCGTAATAACCCCATTCGATCTGCCCGCCCTCGGCGGTCTTCGGATCGCCGGTGTCGCGCATATAGGCCGAGTTGCCCTGGTCGCGCAGCAGCGGCCAGCCGATCTCCTTGCCGGTGCCGGCGAACTCGTTGTAAGGGCCGAAGAAGGTCAGCGGATGGTCGATCGGCATGACCGGCAGGTCTTCGCCGACCAGAGCGGCGGTAAGCCGGCCCCAGATGCCGGTGCAGACCACGACATAGTCGGCCTCGATCGTGCCACGCTCGGTCACCACGCCCTTGATGCGGCCGTTCTCGACGATCAGCTCCTTGGCCGAGGTGTTGGCGAAGGCCTGCAGCTTGCCGGACGCGACGCCCTGATCGACCAGCTTGCCGGCGACGGTCTGCGAGCGCGGGATAACGAGGCCGGCATCCGGGTCCCACAGGCCGCCCTGCACCAGATGCTCCTCGATCAGCGGGAATTTTTCCTTGATCTCGGCCGGCTCGATCAGCCGCGCACGGGTGCCGAACGCCTTGGCGGAGGCGATCTTGCGCTTGATCTCGTCCATGCGGGCATCGTCGCCGACGCGGGCAACCTCGAGGCCGCCGACGCGCGCGTAATGCCCCATCTTCTCGTAGAAATCGATGGAATAGAGCGTCGTCCAGCAGGACAGGAAATCATGGCTGGTCGTGTAGCAGAAGTCCGAGGCATGCGCCGTCGAGCCGATATCGGTCGGGATGCCCGACTTGTCGATGCCGACGATATCGTCCCAGCCGCGCTCGATCAGATGATGCGCGACGGACGCGCCGACGATACCGCCCAGACCGACGATGACGACCTTCGCCTTTTTCGGAAACTCTGCCATTGCCCGCGACTCCAGAAGCATAAAACGGGCGCGCCTGCGCCCTTTCGAATGGCGCACAATATGCAGAGGACGCGGATTGAGCTACCGCCTGTTTGCGACACGTCGCAGGTACGCCGCGACCCCGCGTGCGGACTCGGCTCGGAATGGAATTCCGCTCAGGCGAAGGCCCAGATGTCCTCGGCCTGGAAGCCGACTTGGTAGCCGGCGGTCTTGAGCTTGACCACGACCTGGCCGATCTCGGTGGCCGGCAGCGCGCCGACCTCGATCTTGATCATGCCAGGGCGGTAGCGCTGGAGATCGAGCTGCTCGAACACCATCCAGTCGGCGCCCTCGCAGTCGACCAGGAAGGCGTCGATATGGGTGATGCCGTTGCGGTCGAGCAGCGTCTGCAAGGTCTCGGACGGCACCTCGATGTCCTTCAGATGCGGCGCGAACTTGTTGAAGTTGGCGTCCGCCTCGCCCCAGGCGTTCTTGCCCGACATCAGATTGGTGTCGGTGACCGACGAGCAGCCTATGAACTCGATCGGCAGCGTGCCGGCCTCGAGCGCTGCGGCATCGAAGGTGTGGACGGTGATCGTGCCCTGGGTTTTCGTGACAGCCACCGGCTCGATGATGAAGCGGCTGGCATCCGGGTAATTGGGGCGCAGGCGCTTCTGGTTATATGGGATTGGCTCGACCAGCATGGCGCGCGCCCCGGGAATGCGATGCAGCCAGGGCGTCACGTCGTCGAACAGCGCGCCGTCGCAGGCGCCAACATTGACCATCTGGAACGGCCGGCCGTCGCCGCCGAAACGGGCCTTTAGGGCAGCTTTGGCGAGGAATTTCGTGCCGTGCAAAGCCGGGCCGCGATCGAGCAGGCCGACTGGAAGGCTAAGCGACAGCAAGGTGCGCGCGAGGCTGGAAAGCGAGCTCATGACTTGTCTCCGGGAGTGACCTGCAGCGCCGCGCGGCGCCCGCCCTGGCTCGTCGCCCACAGCGCCATCAAGGGCGCGGCGAGCAGCAGGAAGGGCGGCAGGAGATTGGGGAAATAGATGCGGGTGTCGTGGATCGGAAAGACGGTGAACTTCGCCAACACGCCCAATACGAGCGCCGCCAGCAGGATGCCGGCGCGTCGGTCGAGACGGAAGCCGGCGCGGTCGAGCCCATACCATCCGGCCAATGCCAGCACCGACACGCCAACCCAACTGTTGAGGGTGACGGCGCGGACTACCGAGGCGGCGAAGGCCTTCAGATAGGCAGCAATGGAAAATGGCGGCTCGAAGCCGTCCATGTTGTAATGCTGCTCGATGGTGGAGAACCAAAGATGCGGCCACCAGCCGGGATGCTGCGCCCAATGCGAGATGGCGAAATAGGCGATGAAGGATGCCGCGAAACCGGCCAGCGCGCCCCACCCCCGCTCGCGGAACGCGATGAGCAGCACCGTGAAAATGGCGAGGAAAACGATGTTGTCGGGCCTGGCCATGAAAGCGAGGAAAAGGAGAACCGCCGTCGCCGCCTCCCGCTTGCGCACATAGGCAAAGGCGCCGCCGAGGAACAGCGCCGAGCATAGGAGATCGGGCGTCGAGGCGCTCGCCGCGTCGCCGAAATCGGCCATGATCAGAATCGCGCCGACGATCGGCGCCAGCGCCAGCGCGCCTCCCGCGCGCAGCCAGGCGAGCGTGATGGCGCCGAACAGCAGCACGGAAAACACCTGCACCAGCCGCATCGCCTCGACCGGCGAGACGACATGGCTGAGGCTGGACAGGATTTCCGCATAAAGGAACTTGATCCGGTACATGCCGAGCAGCGAATGAAAGTCGGCGGCGCTCTCCGTCATGTGGCGGCGAAAGCCACCGCCATCGTCGGTCAACGTCTTGTAGTCGCCGGCCGAAACGCCTGCCTTGACCGTGCTGTAGGCATAATCATGCAGCGCCTGTGGATCGGGATAGGCGTCTTCCTCGGCGATCGCCAGATAGGGCAGCATGTCCCAATTGGTGTCGGGCATGAACCAGGCGGTCGCCGCGGTGAGCAGGATGTAGAGCGAAAACGCAATTGCCCCAATCGACGCGGCCCATTTCGCGTAAGCCCCCTCGCCCCACGCCAGACCGGCGCCGGTCAACCGTTCCAGCGGATTGGTGGGCGCGGACGGCCTAGTCAGCATGCTCGGCGGCCTCTTATTTGCCGACCTGGCTTTTCACGAAATCCTTCACGATCGCCACGATGCCGCGCGACAGAAGACTATCGAAGGCGTCGACGAAGCGGTCGACATGCTCGGGCTGGCAGATCAGCGGCGGCTCGAGCCGGATGACGTTGCGGTTATATTCGGTGAAGGCGACCAGCACGTCATAGTCGCGCAGCAAAAGCGAGCCGACGAAGCCGGACAGCGAGCCTTTCAACTTGTCGTCGAGCACGCTCACCACCGGTCTGAGCACCATAGGCAGGGTCTGCGAGCAATCGTGGAACTCGAGCCCGATCATAAAACCCTTGCCGCGCACGTCCTTGATGATCCTCGGATATTTTTCCTTAAGCGCCTGCAGCCGCTGGATGAGGTACTCGCCGGTCGAGGCGGCGTTGTCGATCAGCCCCTCGTCATAGAGGACATTGATGCCCTCGATCGCGGTGACGCAGGCCTCGCCCATGCCGCCGAAGGTCGCCATGGCGTGAATCATCGCCGTCTTCGGCGTGCCATAGGCTTTCATATAGACATCGCGCCTGGCGATCATGGCGCCGACCGCCGCCTTGCCGGCGCCGAGCGATTTCGCCAGCGCCGTCACGTCCGGCACCACGCCGTAATGCTCGAAGGCATAGAAGCGGCCCGAGCGGCCGTAGCCGCATTGCACCTCGTCGGCGACCCAAAGCACGCCATACTGGTCGCACAGCGCGCGTAGCTTCTGCCAGTATTGCGCCTCCGCCTGGATGATGCCGCCGCCGCCCTGGATGGTTTCGAGCACGATGACGCCGATCTGGGGATCGCTCTTGAACAGCCGCTCGACGGCGTCGATGTCGGCGAAGGGCACACGCACGACATTGTCCGCGACCTTGAAGTCGGCGCGGTAGAGTTGGCCGTCGGTGATCGCCAGCACGCCCTTGGTCTTGCCGTGGAAGGAATTTTCCGCATAGACGATTTTCGGCCGCTTCGGGCCGGCGGCGCGCTCGGCAAGCTTAACCGCCGCTTCCATGGCTTCAGAGCCGGAGGAGCCCAAGAACACCATGTCGAGGTCGCCCGGCGAGCATTTGGCGATGTTGTGCGCAAGTGCCGCAGCATATTGCGACATGAAGGCGATGGCGATCTCCTGGCGCTTCTCCTCCTGGAACTTTTTGCGGGCTTCCAGAATGCGCGGATGGTTGTGGCCGAAGGCCAGCGAGCCGAAGCCGCCGAAGAAGTCGAGGATCTTGCGGCCGTTCTGGTCGATATAGAACATACCCTCGGCGCGCTCGATCTTGACCTTGTGGAAGCCGAGCAGCTTCATGAAATGCAGCTGTCCGGGATTGAGATGCGCCTTGAACAGATCGGTGATGCGGGCGACATCCAGCGCCTTGGCCTGCTCGACGCTGATCAAGTCTGGCTTGGCGATGGAAGCGGGCGACAGCGCCGGCGCTTCAACCAGCGTTCGCGTGCCTGTCTGTTCCGGCTTGGCCATGACGGTCATCTGAAAAATCTCCCTTCGCGCTCTATTCGGCAGGCACATGTTTCGTGGCGACGGCGTGGCCGTCCTTCTTGGCGCGGTATTCGCTGTAGGCGGCGATCAGCATGTCCTCGTCGCGATATTGCGGCACCCAGCCGAGCTGGCGCTCGGCCTTGGACACGTCGAGCACGCATTCCTCGTCGGCGATCAGATACTGCTCAGGATCCATGATCGGCATGTTCAGCAAATCGAGCAGGTCGAGCGTGCGCTTGACCGCCCAGCCGGGCGTCGGCAGCAGGATCGACTTCGAGCCGGCATGGCGGATGAGATCGCCGAGCAGTTTCCTGACCGGCGGCGGGTTGAGCGAGCCGAGATTATAGGCCTCGTTCGGCACGCCGGCCTTCCAGGCGGCGCGGGCGGCCTCTGCGCAGTCGAACACCGAGATGAACTGATAAGGGTTCCTGCCCGAGCCGATCATCGGCACGGGCAGATTCCAGTCGATCAGCTTGAACAGTTTTTCAAGGATGCCGAGGCGTCCAGGGCCGATGATCAGGCGCGGCCTGAACAGCGAGATCGACATGCCGCGCTTGCGCCATTCGGCGGCGAGTTCCTCGGTCTTGAGCTTTGAC
>NZ_RZSB01000305.1:0-6646 GCF_004023285.1 Mesorhizobium sp. M2A.F.Ca.ET.067.02.1.1 | reverse complement strand
ACGCTCATGCTGGTGCCGCTCGCCGCCTTCGACGGCCGCGGCCACCGCATCGGCTACGGCGCCGGCTATTACGACCGCGCCATCGCCAGGCTGGCCGAAAAGGGCATCATGCCCAGGCTGATCGGCATCGCGTTCGATTGCCAGGAAGTCGAGCGGGTGCCGGAAGAGAACCATGACGTCATCATTCCGGAAATACTGACCGAGAGCGGGTTGCGCCGCTTCGATGTCGCTTAAGCTATCGCGACCCGCTTAACGCGTTTCAAAGACACGTCGGATTATGTTCCTGCAGCTATAATCGAGCTGACGGGGATCGTGGTGTTCCTTCTTGCACGCTATTTGCTGATGCCCTTCGCGCTGATCGCGGCGATACTGTTCTCGATGTCGTTGCACATCATAGGAACTACCTTGCATCACCAGGCTGCCTGGCAGCGGACACTCGCCACCGTAACGGATGTCAGCGCCTACAGCGAAACGCGGGCGAACGGTCTCACCACGGATGGCATCAATGTCGCCGTCAGCTATGTTGCCAATGACGCGCCGATGACATGGTCCGGCAGACATCGGTCTCTACAAGGCGGCCAAGGGCGACAGGATAGAATTTTACTATGACCCTGCCGATCCATCGAGCCTCGACACGGCCGCGATGAAAGGCTGGCGCGGCGGGCTGCTGCTGCTCGCCGTCACCGGTGGGTTCACCTTGTTCTACATCTGGTTCTTCTGGTTGCGAGGACGCCATGGTGCGGCTTGACGTTGGCGTTCGTCTGGCGAATACTACTGAAATCCAGTAGTCCGCAATGCTTGAGTTCGAGTGGGATGACGACAAAGCAGCAAGCAATCTTGCCAAGCACGGTGTGGCATTTGCGGATGCCAAGCGCCTGTTCGACGACATCCATGCCCAGTATTATTCGGATCGTTCCATGGACTACGAAGAGGAGCGCTTCATCGGCATCGGTATCGTCAATGGATTGGTGCTGACAGTGGTTTACACCGAGCGCGGCGACCGAATAAGACTGATCTCCGCCAGAAAGGCGACGCGCCATGAGCAGAAAGCATATGACCAAGCACGCCGGGACTGAATCCGATTGGGATCGTCTGCGCGCCATGAGCGACGCGGAGGCGGAGGCTGGCGCCTTGGCGGACAAGGACAATCCTCCGCTCGACACGGATCGGCCGGGAGTGGCATCTGTCGCGCGCGTCAAGGTGATCCGTCGGGCTTTGCATCTTACCCAGGAGGAATTTTCCATCCGCTATCGCATTCCGCTCGGCACGCTTAGAGACTGGGAGCAGGGCAGGACCGAGCCGGATCAGGCGGCACAGGCCTATTTGCAGGTCATCGCCAAGGAGCCGGAAACGGTGTCGCGGGCGCTCGGTACGCGTAGCGCCGCATGAGACTTCTCTTTCTTGGCGACATGGTTGGCAAAACAGGACGCACGGCGGTATGGGAACAGCTGCCGGGGCTGATCTCCGACTTCAGGCTCGACTTCGTCATCGTCAATGGCGAGAATGCCGCCGGCGGCTTCGGCATCACCGAGGAGATCTTTCGCGAGACGCTCGCTGCCGGCGCGGATGTCGTCACCACCGGCAACCATGTCTGGGACCAGCGCGACGCGTTGATCTTCGCGCCGCGCGAGGAGCGCTTCCTGCGGCCCTCCAATTTTCCCAAGGGCACGCCCGGGCGCGGCTCTGGCGTCTATATCGCCCGCAACGGCGCGCGCGTGCTGGTCGCCAACATCATGGGCCGCGTCTTCATGCATCCGGAGCTGGACGATCCGTTCCAGGCCGGCGAGCGGGAGTTGGCCGCCTGTCCGCTCGGCGAGCAGGCCGATGCGGCGATCGTCGATTTCCATGCCGAGGCGACCTCGGAGAAGATGTGCTTCGCGCATTTCGTCGACGGCCGCGCCAGCCTCGTGGTCGGAACGCATACGCATCAGCCGACCGCCGATCATCAGATCCTCAACGGTGGCACCGCCTATATCTCGGACGCCGGCATGTGCGGCGATTACGATTCCTCGCTGGGCATGGACAAGGAAGAGCCGCTCAACCGGTTTCTTTCCAAGGTGCCGAAGGGGCGCTTCGAAGCGGCGACTGGACCGGCGACTCTCTGCGGCGTCGGCGTCGATATTTCCGACCGCACCGGGCTTGCGGAAAGGATCGCGCCGTTTCGTCGCGGGCCTCGGCTGGAAGAAACGGCGCCGTCTTTCTGGTCGTGACATTGATATAGGCGAGGTCAGTGCCTAACTGGCGACGAAACTGCTCTAGATCGTAGAGGGGACGACCTCCATGCAGCTTGTCGAATTCCTGGCGCCGCACTTTGCCTTTGTTTCCGACCCGACCGCCTGGGTTGCGCTTTTGACACTGGTGGTGCTCGAGATCGTGCTCGGCATCGACAATCTGATCTTCATCTCGATCCTTACCAACAAGCTGCCGGAAGCGCAGCGCGCCCGCGCCCGCCGGCTGGGCATCTCGGCGGCGCTGGTCATGCGCCTCATCCTGCTCGCCACGATCTCGATCATCGTGCAGCTGACGACGCCGGTGTTCACCGCCTTCGGCCACGGATTTTCCTGGCGCGACCTGATCCTGATCGCCGGCGGCCTGTTCCTGGTCTGGAAGGCGACCAGGGAAATCCATCACACTGTCGACCCGCAGGATCATCAGGACACGATGGTGGGTACGCTGCAGCTGAGCCTTGCCGGCGCCATCTTCCAGATCCTGCTGCTGGACCTCGTCTTCTCGATCGATTCCATCATCACCGCCGTCGGCATGACCGACGAGATCGCCATCATGTATATCGCCGTGATCGTGGCGGTGAGCGTCATGATGCTGGCGGCGACGCCGCTTGCCAATTTCATCGCCAGGAACCCCTCCATCGTCATGCTGGCGCTGGGCTTCCTGCTGATGATCGGCATGACGCTGATCGCCGACGGCATGGGCTATCACGTGCCGAAGGGCTACATCTACGCCGCCATGGGCTTTTCGGCGCTGGTCGAGGGTCTCAACATGCTGGCGCGGAATCGCAAGAAGCAGGGGTCGGGCGGCGGGCATTGATGGTGGCAACGAGGGCGGCAGCGTGCGGCTGTCGCTCCCGCCGCAGGATCATTTGCTTTCCGACGTCGGCAGTTCACCGCGCATTTCGCTGGGGTAGAACCCTTCACGCAGATTGATGCCGTACTCCACGTAAGCTTTCATGCATGACAGCATCTGCGACCAGCCCTCGCAATTGCCGTAGGATGATTTGCGGCCGGCCTCGTCCTCGCGCCATCCGCTTTCGGCAATGGTGACGAAGGTGCCACCGTCATCCAGGGCTTCGAAGCTCATTTCGATCGTGGTCTTGTAAGCCGGTACAACGCCGGGGCCGCCGCCATCCCAGCGCAGCACGATGCGCTCGTTGGGCACCACTTCATCGACCTCGACGGGCACGGTCTTCCACCATGTGACCGTGGTGCCGGGGACCAGCGGCGCCGCGGCGCCGCCAAGCGTCGTAAAATACCCGCTGAGCTTCGTCGGGTTGACGACGGCGTCGAAGACCTCGGCGACCGGTTTGCCGATGCGCCCGGAAATCCTGAATCCAAGGGACATATCCACAGCTCCTTCCTTGCTCAGTGGAACAATATGTTATAAAAACATAACATGTCAAGCCAAACCGCGGACGACCATGTTTTCAAGGCCTTGGCGCATCCGCGCCGGCGCGAATTGCTGGATCGCCTGAAGGATCAGCCGCAGACCACCGGCGCGCTTTGCGAGGCGTTCCCGGACATGGACCGCTGCACGGTGATGATGCATCTGAAAGTGCTGGAGGAGGCCGACCTGGTGATTGCGAGGCGCGAGGGACGCGAGCGTTGGAACCATCTCAATGCCTTGCCGATCAAGCAGATCCACGATCGCTGGATCAGCCAGTATGCCGGCCATGCGATCAGCATTCTCGACCGGCTGAAGTCCGACCTTGAGAGCTGAGCGGCCTCTCCGGCGCCGGAGTTACGGCGCGTCTGGACGAATTGAGCCGATTTATCTATAAGCCGGCCATTCCGACAGAGAGCGCCGTGTGCCTTCGCAGGCATGCCTGGAGCGTTCTGAAAATTTGAATTCGAGCAATTTGCGGATGGCGAGGTGATCCCATTTCGCTCCGCGGTGCTCTAGCCGAACACGACAGGGGTGCCATGGCTGGCCATTCGCAATTTAAGAACATCATGCACCGCAAGGGCCGTCAGGACGCGGTGCGGTCGAAAATGTTTTCCAAGCTGGCGCGCGAAATCACTGTCGCGGCCAAGACCGGCACGCCGGACCCGGCGATGAACCCGAGGCTTCGCCTTGCGGTGCAGAACGCCAAGGCCGTGTCGATGCCGAAGGACAACATCCAGCGCGCCATCAACAAGGCTTCCGCGGGCGACGGCGAGAACTACGAAGCCGTGCGCTACGAGGGCTATGGCCCGGGCGGCGTGGCGCTGATCGTCGAGGCGCTGACCGACAACCGCAATCGCTCGGCATCCAATGTGCGCGCCGCCTTCACCAAGGCCGGCGGGGCGCTCGGCGAAACCGGCTCGGTGTCCTTCATGTGGAACCGCGTCGGCGAAATCTACTATCCGGCTTCGGCCGGCAGCGCCGACAAGGTGATGGAAGCCGCGATCGAGGCCGGCGCCGACGATGTCGAGTCCGACGAGGAAGGCCACACCATCTATTGCAGCTTCGAAAGTCTCGGCGACGTGTCGAAATCGCTAGAAGCGGCGCTCGGCGAGGCTGAATCGGTCAAGGCGATCTGGCAGCCGCAGAACAACGTCCCGGTCGACGAAGAGCGGGCGCAGTCGCTGATGAAGCTGGTCGCCACCCTCGAGGATGACGACGACGTGCAGAGCGTCTACGCCAATTTCGAGGTCGACGACGAGACGATGGCCAAGCTCAGCGCGGCCTGACCGGCAACGCGATCCGATATGAGCGAAGCTCAATCTCGTATGACCGACAAGCCGCTTCCCGTCATCCGCATCACCTATTGCACGCAATGCCAATGGCTGTTGCGTGCCGGCTGGATGGCGCAGGAGCTGCTTTCCACCTTCGGCACCGATCTCGGCGAGGTGACGCTGGTGCCGGGCACCGGCGGCATCTTCACCATTTCCTGCAACGATCAGCTGATCTGGGACCGTAAGCGCGACGGCGGCTTTCCGGATGCGGCGAAGCTGAAGCAGCTGGTCCGCGACGTCATCGATCCGGATCGGGATCTCGGCCATGCTGACCGCAAAACCCACAAGAAGACCGACCCCGCCTGAGGCGGGGTCTTTAGCATTGCGGCCGCGTATCTCAGATCAAAGCCATGATGAAGCAGGCCATCGACACGATAGCGGTGACGGTGCGGACGTGGTTCCACATCACCCATTGGCTCAGATGGTTCGCCCAGACGGCGGCGCCGTTGGCGCTCTGCGGATCGACGGCGGCTAAAGCGTCGTTGAGCGGAACGTTGATGACCATGGTCACGATCGGGTTGCCGACGAAATAGATCACCGCGCCGGCAAGCAGCCAGTATGAGCCCGACTGGCTCCAGCCGAAGAGAGCGGCGGCAATCAACACCAGGCAGATGACGCCGGTGCCGAACAGCGCCGTCATGAAGGTCGGCGTGATCACCGTGACATTGATCGAATTCATCGCCGCGATGCCGCTTGGGACGGGCAGCCGCGCGAGTGCCGCCATGACGAAATTGGAAAAGGCGAAGAACACGCCGCCGACCACGCCGGAGCCGATCGCGGCGATGAAGGTGAGGGTGGGGAGAAGTTTCATCATCTCAGTTGGCTCCAGATGTCGGTTGGTCTGCAAATGTGATAAATCCTCACATTTGCAAAACGTGATAAACCCTCGTATTTTGTAAGTCAAGCTGGTGTTGGAGAATCGCCTGGAGGAAGCCATGGACGAGAAAGTCACCGCCAAGCCGGATCAGGCCATCATCGGCTCGCCGCGCCGGTCGCCGAGCCAGCAGCGCAGCCGCGAGCGGGTCGAGCGCATGCTTGCCGCCGCCTCGGCGCTGATTGCCGAGCAGGGCAGCGATGCGATGCGGATGGGCGAGGTGGCGGAGCGGGCAGGGGTGTCGATCGGCTCGCTCTACCAGTTCTTTCCGGACAAGCGGGCGATCGTCTGGGCGCTGGCCGAGCGCTACACCGCCGAGAGCCAGGCCTGCATCTCGGCGGCGCTGAAAGATGTCAGGGACGCCGAAGGACTGAAGCAGGCGTTTTCAGAGCTGGTCGACATCTACTATCAGCTGTTCCTGGCCGAGCCGGTTATACGCGACGTCTGGTCGGGCACGCAGGTCGACAAGGCCCTGCGCTCGCTCGAGCTCGCCGACAGCCGAGCCAATGCCGAATTTTTGGTCGCGGTGCTGAAGCGGCTGAGGTCCGATGCCGATCCGGTCGAACTGGAGACGACGGCCTTCCTCGTCTGGCAGATGGGCGAGGCGGCCGTGCGACTGGCGATCTCGGTCGATCGGGAGGAGGGTGACAGGTTGGTTGAGGCCTACAGGCGCATGGCGCTGCGGGAGTTGGTGGGGGAGTAGCGGCCTTCCTCCTCGCAGCGTACGCGATTGGCGAAATCGCCGGCGAGAGCGTCCCCTCTCCCCGTCACTATACGGGGAGAGGATGCCGGCAGGCAGGTGAGGGGCAGCGCCGGCCTATGA
>NZ_RZSB01000304.1:0-6666 GCF_004023285.1 Mesorhizobium sp. M2A.F.Ca.ET.067.02.1.1 | reverse complement strand
CGCGTCACCAATAATGTGTCGGCAGCGTCGATGGACGAGCCCGTGACGACGTGACCCGCCATGAGGTCGTTCTTGAAATCACTTGAGACCGCAAGCGACAGAAGATCGGCGAATGGCACGTAGATGCAGACAAGCTCCGTTCCGTCACCAGCAGATATCACCTGGTGAGGAACAGCGGCCCAGAAGCAGTAGATGGCGCCTTCGCGCAGGCTGACCTGCTTGCCATTGATGAGATAGGTCATGCCGCCGCGCGTGATGACGTTGAGTTCCACATGGTCGTGCCAGTGGGCTTCCGGCATAGGCTCCACGATATGCGTCTCAGCCAGGAATTCGTCCGGCTTGAGAAAACGGTTGCCGGTCTGGCGCGGGTCAAGCTGACGCATTCGCTCCCTCCGTTCTTCGCGCCCCGGCTAGCGCGGTTCCACTTAAAAACCGGAAATATCAATTGCATTCAAGCAAGCATTTTCCGGTTTCCAATGGCAATAGGGAAGCTGCGTCGAAAGCGCATAGCAAGGACTGGATACCCGCAATGCCCAAGATCTGTCTCGTCGGCGCCGGAAGTACGGTGTTCGCCCGCAACATCCTCAGCGACGTGCTGAGCAATGAAGCTCTCTCGCGTTGCGAAATCGCGCTTCACGATCTCGATCGGGACCGCCTTGCCACCTCCGAGATCATGACACGCCGCATCTGCCGCGCGCTTGGGATCGAGGACGAGGTAAGGCTCGTCGCGACAGTCGATCGGGCAATCGCCCTCAAGGACGCCGACTTCGTCATCCTGATGATGCAGGTGGGCGGCTATAAGCCGGCCACTGTCACCGATTTCGAAGTCCCGAAGAGGTTCGGCCTGAGGCAGACCATCGCCGACACTCTGGGCATCGGCGGCATCTTCCGGGCTCTGCGTACAATTCCCGTCGTGTTTGCCATCGCCGACGACATGCGCAAGCACTGCCCGCAGGCGCTGATGATGAACTATGTGAACCCGATGGCCATGATCAGCTGGGCCATGGCCGAGGGCTACCCGGACATTCGCTATGTCGGCCTGTGTCACTCCGTTCAGGAAACATCGCAATTCCTGGCCCGCACTCTCGGCGAGGATATTGCCGACATCGACTATCTGTGTGCCGGCCTTAATCATGTGGCCTTTTTCCTCAAGTTCGAAAAACGCCTGCCGGGCGGCGGCCGTGTAGACCTTTATCCGCGGCTTCGGCAGATTGCCCGCGATGGGACTTTTCCCGTCGATGATGCAGTTCGTTTCGCGGTCATGAAGCACTCCGGCCATTTCGTTACCGAGAGTTCCATCCACTTTTCGGAATACACGCCCTGGTTCATCAAGCGCGGGCGCGAGGACTTGCTGGAAGAATTCAGGTTGCCGCTCGACGAATACATCACCCGTTGCGAAAGACAGGTCGCGCAATGGCATGAACTGCGCC
The DNA here is from genome assembly GCF_004023285.1 of Mesorhizobium sp. M2A.F.Ca.ET.067.02.1.1. Classification (NCBI taxonomy): domain Bacteria; kingdom Pseudomonadati; phylum Pseudomonadota; class Alphaproteobacteria; order Hyphomicrobiales; family Phyllobacteriaceae; genus Mesorhizobium; species Mesorhizobium sp. M2A.F.Ca.ET.067.02.1.1. The sequence goes on along the minus strand of NZ_RZSB01000304.1, from coordinate 5,236 downwards.
ACGAACTGGAAGACGAGAGTCGGCCGATCGAAGTCTCGCGCAGCAAGGAGTATGCTGCCGCCATCATTCATGCCTGCGTGACGGGTGAGCCAAGCCTGATCTACGGCAATGTCGCCAACCGGGGCCTAATCGAAAATCTGCCATCGAACGCTGCGGTTGAAGTTCCTTGCCATGTCGATCGCAACGGCATTCAGCCTATCCGCATCGGACGCATCCCGGTTCAGCTTGCCGCCATCATGCGGAGCAACATCAATGTGCAGGAGCTGGCCGTGACGGCCGCCCTCACGGGGAAGCGCGAGCACATCTACCACGCAGCCGCCATGGACCCTCACACGGCAGCGGAGCTTTCGCTTGCCGAAATCGATGCCCTGGTGGATGCGCTGATCGAAGCTCATGGCAGCTTGTTGCCCGCTTTTGCTCGGGCTGCCCAATGAGTGGCTTCGACCTGTTGGGAAAGGTTGCCATCGTCACCGGCGCACAACGCGGGATCGGACTGGGTGTTGCTACTGAACTGGCGCGCGCCGGAGCGCAAGTCGTCCTGACGGGCATAAAGGACGTCGACGGCTATCGCGCCGCCGCCAACATTTGCGCAATGGGTCTGGCAGCAACTTATCGCCGCATGGATACAAGCGATGAGTCGGAGGTCACGCACGTGATCGATGATATCTTTGCCGAGATGGGTCGACTTGATATTGCCGTTGCCAATGCTGCGATCTATCCGAACACCAATATCGCATCGATTACGCCCGACGAGTGGGACAGCGTCATGGCGGTCAACCTGCGAGGGCCCTTCCTGCTGGCGAAGGCTTGCCTGCCCTATTTTCAGCGGCAGCGCCACGGCAGGGTGGTCTTTTTGTCCTCAATAACGGGTGCGCGCGTATCTTCTCCTGGGTATTCTCACTATGCGGCTAGCAAGGCAGGAATTCTGGGCTTCATGCGCACGGCGGCCCTCGAATTTGCGCCTTGGAACGTTACGCTGAATGCCGTTGAGCCGGGCAACATCCTGACGGAGGGCGTGATGGAGCATCAGTCACAAAGCTTCGTGGATGCACAATGCGCCGCCGTGCCGCTTCGCCGTCTCGGCACACCGCAGGACGTTGCCCACGCGGTGCGTTTTCTCGCTTCCGATGAAGCGGCTTACATCACCGGCCAAAGTATCATCGTAGACGGCGGGCAGACCTTGCCCGAAATGTCGACCGCGATCCTGCCGGAAGCGGCGCGTTGAAGGTGACTATCAAGCGGCTGATGAAACTTGGCCTGCCGCTCATCGCAGCATCCGACAGGACAATTCCGGCCGAGATCTAGAGCCGGCGGTGCGGCGATCCCGCCCAACCGGCCAGGTCAGCCTGAGACAACTTCGTAGTGCAGGACCTGGGCGTCGCGGAGGGACGATCTGCGTCCGGGCGAGATGACGCCGGAGCCGAAGAGCAGGATATCCTCGCGGCGTACGAATACTTCTTCCTGGCCGGGTCCCATCGACACAAATGTGCCTGACGAGCTCCGCTCGACAAGCCGTGCCTTGCCATTCGAAATGGTGAAGGTCGCGTGGTGCCTCGAGACCCAGGGCCGCTGGACGACGATATCGCATTCCGGAGATCGGCCGATCGTCACGAATTCATTGTTTCGGCAGGACCCCAACTGATCTCCATAGCGGATGACCAGATTGATCTGCCGCGGCGGCGCGGAGCGCCTTTCGATAATGGTGCCCCGGCTGGCGATCTGCGTACTGAGCGCCCCATCGTCGCTCCGCAGGGTATAGACATCGAAGAGTCCCTGCTTGCCCTTGAACCCCATTTGGTCGAGGAGCCGCAAGGCACTGCGGCTGCCCGCCGAAAGCGCTTCGAAGAAGCTCTGGCTGATCAGCACCTCCCCCGGATTGGCCGTGGTGGACAGCCTTGCGGTGACATTGACAACATCGCCGAATACCGCGCCGCGCGCGCGAATGACCGCCCCGAAATGCAATCCGATCCGGGCGCTTAACGGCCCCCTCGTCAGTTGGGTGTTGATTTGGCAGACGGCCCTCAGCGCCGCCTCCGAGCTCTCGAACAGACTGAGCACGTCATCGCCCTTCGAGTAAATGAAGTCACCGCCGTGCTGGGCGACGATCGCGCGTATCGCGTCGAGGCAATCCGAGACCTGCCGCAGGGCGGCATCGTCGCCAATGCGCTCATAGAGCGGCGTGCTGCCCACGACATCAGCTAGGAGGACTGCGGCTAGAAGTCTTTCCTGATCCATTGCCCCGTATCCGCCCCGAGAACGGAGCGTTTATAACATACCAAAGTCGACCTTGAGCTATCTACTTGCGCGTCTTGGGGCCGGCGCAACGGGGCAAGTGCTTTGGCGCGATCATCTTGGACGGACAGGCACCTGCCTTCGCTCATCCAGCCAAACGGATTATCGGCCTCAGAAATAGCGGCGATAAAAGGTTTCGTTTCCCTACCCCGGACTGCCCGCGGTCGGATTGGCGATGATCGCCGCCCGGAAGCGGGCGACGAAATCGTCGAGCGCCGGGCGTTCGGCATCCGAGATCGCCCAGTAGGAGAAGGCATCGTCGGTCCAGTGAACCAGGAGGAAGCCCCCCGCCGAGAGGTCGTCCGCCACCGGCATCGATTTGGCCTCGTTCTGCCGGGGTGCGGCGACCAGCGTGATCAGGTGCTCGTGATGGCGATAAACCAGCGCCGGCATCGGTCTGTCGCCTATCACCTCGACGCGGCCGCCGAGCAGCGCGTAGCCGTCCTTGGCCAGGTCCGGCGCCGCCGGCGACACGCCGATACGGCCGTCGAGCCATGGCTTCACCGTATGGCGGTCGGACGACACGATGTCGACCGGATTCGCCGCGAGCAGGCTGCGGCGATGGCCGTTGGCGACGGCCACGGCGAAACTTTCGGCCCCGTTATCCGCCGTCGCCAGCCACTGCGTCGCGCCGCTGGCGAGGAACGCCGTCAGTACGATTGAGGCCGCCATCTGGCGCCAGTCGAAGGAGTTGAACCAGCGCGACGCGCGCGGCTGCATCGCGACGACATTGCCTTGCTGCTGTTGCGGCAGCGGCTCAGCCTTCGCGGAAGAGACGTTTGGCGCCTCCGCTTCTTCCGGGCTTTTCACCTCGGCAATGGCGGCGATACGCGCCAGGAAATCGTCGCTGACGGTCGGGCGCGGCACGCTGGCGACAGCGCCACGCAGCGCCACAAGGCGCGCATGCTCGGCGGCCAGTTCCGGATCGGCGGCCATGCGCCGCTCGACGGCAAGTGCGGCGGCGGCATCGAGCTCGCCATCGACAAGGGCGTGGATCATCAGCTTCATATCCTGCGGGTCTTGCGGCAATCCATCCTCACGGGGGCCATCCTCACGCGGGCGATTTTCATGCGGGCTCATGGCGCCCTCCAAGTTCCGTCATCAACAGGCCGCGAGCCCTTGCCAGTCGCGACATCACCGTGCCTTGCGGCACGCCGAGCATGGCGGCGATCTCGCGGTAGCTGAGACCGTTTATGTCGCGCAGCACCAGCGTTTCGCGGAAGGCTTGCGGCAGCCTCGCGATCGCCGCTTCCACCGCCGCCGAATTTGCCTTGGCGATCAGCGCCGCCTCCGGGCTGTCGGCATCATTGTCGGGCGGCGGCGAGACGTCGTCGAGATCGGCGAGGTCGCCGACCGCCACCACGCTGCGCGGCCGGTTCTTCGCCATCCATGTATAGGAGGCGTTGCGCACGATGGTGAGCAGCCACGCGCGGGGATTTCCCCCAGCGAATCCGGCGATGCCCGCATGCGCCTTGAGGCAGGCCTCCTGCACCACGTCCTCGGCATCGGCGGTGTTGCCGGTCAGCCAGCGGGCGAGCGACAGCGCATCGCCAAGATGCGGTAGCACCACCTCGGCAAAACGCGCGGCCAGCATCTTTTCGCTCAACACCGTTCCGCCGTCGGGCGCTCCCGCCATGGGTCTGCCGCTTCCCTCAGCGGGAGGCGACGATCTGTCCCTGCTCGTGCGGGTGAAGATCGCGACCGCAGGCGATGGCGCCTGCTTCGAGGGAGGAGAAGGCATTGGTGTCACCGGAGTCAAGAGTCTCGGAAGCAAGGGGCGCCTCACAAGGGGACGGCGCATCGCTGGCTGCAACGGGGTGCTCGCCGTCATGGTCGTGGGTTTCGATGGTTGCGATCGGCACGGATCAGGGCCGGCGGCGTGGCGGGATCGCCCGGAACAGATGCGCCCGGCGCCAACGCTCCAAAGGTCGACGCCGGCTGACGCCTTCGCCCTCTCCGACCCGTGCGTATCTGTCTTCGTGCCGCTTCATGATGGTCTCCTGCCGTTGCGCAAAAAGGCGCATGCCTTGGAGACCGGCGGACCGGGCCGTTTATTCCCGGCCGCTCCGCTTTTTCATTCACGCTGATGTGATCGGAACTGCGCGCGGCCTATAGCGCCGACAGGAAAAGTCCCGCCAGCGCCGATGCCGCCAGCGTCGGCAGCATGCCGAGTTTCAGCCTGAACATGGCAACCATCGCCGCAACCGACAGCAGCGCGGCGCGCCAGTCGAGCGAGGACAGGACCGGCACCTCCACGCCCCAACCGACGCTTGCGACCTTGCCGAAGACGACATGCAGCGCGAACCACAGCGCCAGGTTCATGATCACGCCGACCACCGCCGCGGTGATCGCGCCGAGCGCCGCTGCCAGCGCTCGGTTCTGCCTCAGCTGCTCGATGTAGGGGGCGCCCAGAAATATCCAGAAGAAGCAGGGCACGAAGGTCGCCCAGAGCGTCAGCAGCGATCCGAGCGACCCGGCGAGCAGCGGGCTGGCAAGGCCGGCATGGCGATAGGCGGCGGCGAAGCCAACGAATTGCAGCACCAGGATCAGCGGTCCGGGCGTTGTCTCGGCGAGGCCCAGCCCGTCGACCATCTGGCCGGGTGACAGCCAGCCGAAAGAGGTGACCGCCGCCTGCGCGACATAGGCCAGAACCGCATAGGCGCCGCCGAAGGTGACGACGGCCATCAGGCTGAAGAAGCCGCCGATCTGCGCCCACACGCTGCCTGGCCCCACCAGCACGGCGATCAGCGCCACCGGTCCGAGCCAGAGCGGCAGCCAGATGGCGATGGTGCGGACCGCGTGCCATTTGGTGGGCACGGTGTGGGCCAGCTCGCCGCGTTCGAACATCAGGTCGACCACGCCGATTCTGTCGACGGTAGCCCCACCCTTGCCATGGGCCGAGCCGGAAAACAGGCCTGGCGCGAAGCGGTTGCCGATCCAACCG
>NZ_RZSB01000303.1:0-6670 GCF_004023285.1 Mesorhizobium sp. M2A.F.Ca.ET.067.02.1.1 | reverse complement strand
CACGCAGACCAAGGGTCACATCGAGCGGGTCGAGCAGGTGTTCGAGCTGCATGGTGTCAAGGCCAAGACCGTCAACTGCCCGGCCATCGATGGCATCCTCGCGGAGGCTGACGAGGTCAGCGGCGATGTCGACGACAAGGATGTCCTCGATGCGGCGCTGATCGCCTCCGCGCAGGCCGTCGAGCACTATGAGATAACGCGATACGGCACGCTGATCGCCTGGGCCAAGCAGCTCAGCCGCAGCGATTGCGCCAATGTGCTGGCCAAGAACCTCAAGGAAGAAGAGGCGACCGACCGCAAGCTCACCGAGATCGCCGAAAGCAAGATCAACCTGCAGGCGGCCGAATAGCCTGACGATAAGGCCGGCGCATGGCGTCGGCTTTCCCGTCCCCGGGAACCGAAGCGGCGTTCCGGTCGTTTCGGTTTGTCCGATGTTGCCCCGATGTTGCAAGGAGTGTTCGTCATGGCGCCGCGCCCCGCCTGGAGCGGTTATCTCAAGCTTTCACTGGTCACCTGCGCCATCCAACTGAGCAACGTCGTCACCCACGCCGAAAAGGTGTCCTTCCACATCCTCAACCGAAAGACCGGCAACAGGGTGCGGCGTGTCTATGTCGACCAGAAAAGCCAAAAGCCGCTGGAAGAGGATGAGGAGGTCAGGGGCTTCGAGGTCGGCAAGGACGAATTCATCCGCATCGAGGACGAAGATATCGAGGCGGTCCAGATCCAATCCTCGCACACGCTCGATCTCGACGGTTTCGTCGACAAGGCCTCGATCGACCAGGTCTATCTCGACACGCCCTATTACGTCTCCCCCGCCGACAAGGTCTCGCAGGAGGCCTTCGCCGTCATTCGCGATGCGCTTGCGGAGAAGAAAATGGCCGGCCTCGCCCGCATCGTGCTTTATCAGCGGGAGCGCCCGGCGATGATCGAGCCATTCGGCAAAGGCATGCTGCTGACGACGCTGCGCTACGGAGATACGGTTCGCGACGCGTCCGGCGTCTTCGCCGACATCCAGTCCGCGAAGCTGGACGGCGAGATGGTCGGGCTGGCCGAGACTATCATCGACAAGAAGAAGGCGAAGTTCGACCCTGCAAAGTTCAGGGATCGGTACGAAGAATCGCTGCTCGAGCTGGTCCGCTCCAGGAAGGCCGGGAGAAAGGCGCCGAAGGCCAAGGCATCGCCGAAACCGTCCAATGTCGTTAACCTGTTCGACGCGCTGAAGAAGAGCCTCAACGCGGATGACGGCAAAGCCGGCAAGGCATCGTCCAAAGCGCCGGCCAAACGAGCGAAGGCCAAAGCCGCGCCGAAGCGCAAGTCCGCATAGGAGCCCGCAATGGCCAGCCTCGAACAATATCACGCCAAGCGCGACTTCAGGAAAACCGCCGAGCCGGCCGGCAAGGTGAAGCGCGGCAAGCAGGCCGGCGGCATCTTCGTCGTCCAGAAGCATGCCGCGACGCGGCTTCACTATGATTTCCGCCTGGAATATGACGGCGTGCTGTGGAGCTGGGCGGTGACGCGCGGCCCGAGCCTCGACCCGCATGAGAAGCGGCTGGCCGTGCATGTCGAGGATCACCCGATCGACTATGCTTCCTTCGAAGGCACCATTCCAAAGGGCCAGTATGGCGGCGGCTCGGTCCTGGTGTGGGACGAGGGTAGATGGATGCCCGATGGCGATCCCGCTCAGGGCATGAAGAAGGGCCATATCGACTTCGAGCTCGAAGGCCACAAGCTCAACGGCCGCTGGCATCTGGTCAGGCTGAGGCCGCGCCCCGGCGAGAGGCGCGACAACTGGCTGCTGATCAAATCCGACGATGCCGCCGCCCGTCCCGGCGAGGATATCCTCGAAGAAAAACCGAAATCGGTGAAATCGGGCCTGACCATCGAGGAGGTCGGCGAAGGCAAGGCGGCCAAGGGGCAGACGCCGAAGGTCTGGCAGTCCAACAGGCCCGCCAAAGCCAAGGCCGGCCGGGCCGGGCGGCTCGAATTCATCGAGCCGCAACTGGCGACGCTGGAGAAGGAAGCACCCACCGGCGACGACTGGCTGCACGAGGTGAAATTCGACGGCTATCGCATGCAGGCGCAGATCGAAGGCAGCGAGGTCAGGCTGCTCACCCGCGCCGGCCTCGACTGGACAGGGAAATTCGAGGGGCCGGTCACAGCGGCCCTGGCCAAGCTGAAATGCCGCGACGCCATCATCGACGGCGAGGTCGTGGTGCTGGCCGACAGCGGTGTGTCGTCCTTCCCGCTGCTGCAGGCGGACCTGTCGGCCCGCCGCGCCGACCGCTTCATCTATTATGTCTTCGACCTGGTGCGGCTCGACGGCGAGGACCTGCGCCGCGAGCCGCTGGTCGAACGCAAGCAGGCGCTGGCCGAACTGCTGGGCCGGCAGCCCGAGGATTCGGCACTGCGCTTCAGCGATCATTTCCACGAACCCGGCAAGGTCATGCTGCAGCATGTCTGCCGCATGGGCCTCGAAGGGGTGGTGTCGAAGCGCGCCGACGCGCCCTATCGCTGCGGGCGCGGCCTCACCTGGATCAAGTCGAAATGCACGCTCAGGCAGGAATTCGTCATCGGCGGCTATCTGCCTTCGGACAAGACGGGCCGCGGCCTGCGCTCGCTGCTGGTCGGCTTCAATGAGGGCGGCAAGCTGCACTATGCCGGCCGTGTCGGCACCGGCTTTTCCGGCAAGGTGATGACGGATCTGAAAAAGAAGCTCGATCGCCTCGAGGCGAAGACATCGCCCTTCTCGGCCGCGGTGCCGAAGGGCAAGGGGCTCACCTTCGTCAAGCCCGAGCTTGTCGGCGAGGTGGAGTTCCGCAGCTGGACATCCGACCGTATAATCCGTCATGCCTCGTTCCAGGGGCTGCGCGAGGACAAGCCGGCGGAGGAAGTCGTGCAGGAAAAGCCGAAGCAAGCCGGCAAGGCCGAGAGCGAAGCAAAGCCGGGCGCAAAACCCGCCAAGACCTCAGCCGGAGCGGCCAAGACCTCGATAAAACTCTCGCATCCCGACAAGCTGCTGTGGCCGGACGAGAAGGTTTCGAAACAGGACCTGCTCGAACACTACGCGCTGGTCTGGCCGCGCATGGAGCCATTCGTCGTCAACCGGCCGCTGAGCCTGGTGCGCGCGCCGGACGGCATCCACGGCCAGCGCTTCTTCCAGAAACACGCCTCGCCCGGCATGAGCGACAAGATCGCCCGCATGAAAGATCCGACCGATGGCGAGGAGATCCTCTACATCAAGGATTTCGACGGGCTGGCGGCGCTGGTCCAGTACGGCGTGGTCGAGGTGCACATCTGGGGCTCGACGATCGATGAGCTGGAAAAGCCGGACCAGATCATCTTCGACCTCGACCCGGACGAAGGCGTCGATGTCTCCAAAGTGCGCGAGGCGGCGCTCGACATCCGCAGGCAGCTCGACGATTTGTCGCTGCCCAATTTGGTCAAGACCTCCGGCGGCAAGGGCTATCATGTGCTGGTGCCGCTGAAACCCTCGGCGGAATGGGACGAGGTCAAGGATTTCGCGCACGACTTCGCCCGTGCGCTGGAGCAGGCGGCGCCCGACCGCTACACCGCGACATTGTCGAAGAAGGCGCGCACCGGAAAGATCTTCGTCGACTATCTGCGCAACGGCCGCGGCTCGACCACCGTCGCGCCCTATTCTTCGCGCGCCAAGAAGGGCGCCACGATATCGATGCCGGTGACCTGGCCCGAGATCGAGAAGGGGCTGGCGCCGAATGCCTTCCCGCTTGGGGATGCTTCCACACTGGCGCAACTGAAGAAAGCCGATCCGTGGAGGGAGTTCTTCAAGCTGGGGAAGGCGTTGAAAAGGGGGTGAGCCTCGCAAGCGCCGGGCAACGCCGCGATCCTTCGCGCCCCCTCTGTCCTGCCGGACTGCGCGGCCCTTCGCTGTCGCTCAGGGCTTTCGTCGCTCGGAAAGCCAAGCAATTGGCTTCCCGTCCGCTGCGCGGACCGCTCCTCAACCCCCTCAAGGGGGGAGATTGGCAGTCTCGACGCCTCGCTTGTCCTGCAATGTTGAAGGTTGGCGAAAGCCGGCATGACATCGATCTCCCCCCTTGAGGGGGAGATGCCCGGTAGGGCAGAGAGGGGGCCTCGCGCCAGCATTGCGAGGCTGTCGTTAGTGCGCGCCCCCTACGCCAGAAACACCCTCCCAAACTCTTGCCTGCCCCTCGGCGAGAACACCACGGCTCGGTTGTCCTTCTCGCGGCGGGCCCATTTCTCCGCGATGATTTTGTCGAGGATAGCGGCGCCGAGCATCCCGGCGAGATGCGAGCGCCGCACGCTCCAGTCGAGGCAGGCGCGGCACACCGGCCGCCGCGCCTTGGCCTGGATCTCGATGCCGAGCGCGGAAAAATGCGCGGCACCGGCTGGCGAGAGCCTGATTTCATTGTCCTCGCGCAGCAGAAGCTTCCGGTCGAAAAGCCGGTCGAGCATGGCCACCGCCTGCTCGCCGGCGAGGTGGTCGTAGCAGACCCGCGCCACCCGCATCGCCGCGTCGCGCGGTCCCGGCCGCACCCGCTTCGGACCGACCGCCTCGGCGACGCCGATGATCGCCTCGATCATGCCGGCCACCTGCGCGCTGGCCAGCCCGTAATAGCGGTGACGGCCCTGGCTCGCCAAGGTGAGCAGCCCGCCCTCCATCAGCTTCGACAGATGGGAGGAAGCCGTGGGCATCGACACGCCGGCTTCCAGCGCCAGCTCCGACGCCGTCAGCGCGGTGCCGCCCATCAGCGCGTTCAGCATGTTGGCGCGGGCCGGGTCGCCGACCAGGCTGGCGATGCGGGCGATGTCGGGTCCTTCACGCATGGTTCGATCCTCATCGAAGCATTCACGTCAGGGAAGCATTATTCTGGGCTCATCTCAAGCAGCCCGGGCAAACACTCCTGACAGGAGGATGCCTAGAGCATGATCCCGAAAAGTGGGAACCGGTTTTCGGAAAAGATCATGCTCCAACAAAGAGTTAGAGCAGGATGACGATTCAACGAAACGTCATCCTGCTCTAGCACAGAGCCGCCAGCGATGTTTCGATCACGGTCGAAGCATCGATGCACGCAAGCCAACCGACGAGGAGACCGACATGACCATCACCTGCTTCATCCGCTACGAGATCGACCCGTTCGGCCGGGCGGCCTTCGAGCAATATGCGCGCGCCTGGGGCCAGGCCATTCCGCGCTGCGGCGCCGAGCTCATCGGCTACTACGCGCCGCATGAAGGCTCGGCCACCACGGCCTATGCCGCCTACAATATCGAGAGCCTCGCCGCCTATGAGGCCTATCGCGCCCGGCTTGCCGAGGACCCCGCGGGCAAGGCAAATTACGAGTTCGCCAGGCGTGAGAAGTTCATCTTGAAGGAAGATCGCGTCTTCCTGAAGCTGGTGTCGGGACCGCACGGTCCAAGGCAGCTCTTTCGCACCGACGTGACCGTCAAGGAAGGAATAGAGGCATGATCGCTGTCATCTTCGAGGTCGAACCGGCCGAAGGAAAGCGCGATGCCTATCTCGGCATCGCCGCCGAGCTCAGGCCATTGCTCGAAAGCATCGACGGCTTCATCTCGGTCGAGCGCTTCCAGAGCCTGACCGATCCGAAGCGGGTGCTGTCGCTGTCCTTCTGGCGCGACGAGGAAGCGGTGAAAGCCTGGCGCAACACCGAGGAGCACCGCCAGGCGCAAAAGGCCGGCCGCGGCGGCATCTTTGCCGGCTACCGTCTGCGCATCGCCCAGGTCGTGCGCGATTACGGGCTGACGGAAAGGGCCGAAGCGCCGGAAGATAGCCGCGCGGTGAACGGATGAGCCTTCTTCCGCGATCGGAAGAGAAGCGGCCTGCAATCACAAACCGGTGAAGCCTGTAACGAAGCGATCCGCGGTGGCGAAATGGGAGCATGACCCCGCTACGGAGATTGCTTCCCATGACCCGATTGAAGACAGGCCTGCTTGCCGGCGCGATGCTCGTGGCCACGATCGGTGCCGCGGCCGCCCAGCCACTCACCGTGGTCGAGCTGTTCACCAGCCAGGGTTGCTCGTCCTGCCCGCCGGCCAATGCCAACCTGATCAAGGTCAAGGACCAGCCGGGCGTGCTGGCGCTATCGTTCAACGTCACCTACTGGGACTATCTCGGCTGGAAGGACACTTTTGGCCGCAAGGAATTCACCGACCGCCAGGTGACCTATGAGCCGTCGCTCGGCCATGACGGGCCGTTCACGCCGCAGGTGGTGGTGAATGGCAGCCATGACGCCGTGGGTGGTGCGCCCGGCGAGATCCAGGGCCTCATCGCCAACAGCGGCCACCCGCAGGGCCCCGAGCTTTCGCTCGGGCAGGGCAAGGTCAGCATCGGCGCCGGCAAGGCGCTGGGCGGCGGCGCCGACATCTGGCTGGTGCGCTACAACAAGGGCGTCGTCGAGGTGCCGGTGGCGCGTGGCGAGAACACCGGCCGCACGCTGCCGCACGCCAATGTCGTGCATGCGCTGACAAGGCTCGGCAGCTGGAACGGTGAAGCGACAACGCTGCCGCTGCCGGCGGCCAGCGGCGGCTTGAGCACCGCCGTGCTGGTGCAGGCGCCGCGCGGCGGGCCGATCCTGGCCGCCGCCGCCAACTGATTTTTCATTCCCTTTCGCGCGGGGCCGCATGGGCGGCAACGCTTCACCAAGGCCCGCATGCG
>NZ_RZSB01000302.1:0-6671 GCF_004023285.1 Mesorhizobium sp. M2A.F.Ca.ET.067.02.1.1 | reverse complement strand
TTCGTGCACGATAGCTTTGAACTTCATTGATCAACTCCTGTCCACCCGGAAGATATGCTTGGCATTGAGCATTTGCAAAGCGCCGATCCGTCAGCCGCCAACCTCGCCACGGACCGATCCTGAGCAGCCGGACCCAACGTCATTTCAATCGATCTAATTCCAGGCTCGCGCTGGCACAACGATTCCCGCCTTCTTCTTTTGGGCGAAAGCCGGGCAAAAACCGAACAATATCTTGACGTTCCAAGCCTTGTTTCGCATACCCCAACCAAGAGGTGGATTCCAAGCGCGGCATCCGTCTCCGTTCCAACGGCCCAGGGAGGGGTTCTTTTGGGCCAACAATCGAGGAAAATCCGGCAATGACCATTATTACCGCCGTCATCGCCTGCGGCTTGCTGTCAGTTCTGTACGCCATCTGGGCGACACGTTCGGTCCTTGCGTCCGATCAGGGCAATCAGCGCATGCAGGAAATCTCCGCCGCCATCCGCGAAGGCGCCCAGGCCTATCTGGCGCGCCAGTACACCACCATCGCCGTGGTCGGCATCGTCGTGCTCCTGCTTGCCTGGTGGCTGCTCTCGATCACCTCCGCTATCGGCTTCCTGATCGGCGCCGTGCTTTCGGGCACCGCCGGCTTCATCGGCATGCATGTCTCGGTGCGCGCCAATGTTCGAACCGCGCAGGCGGCCTCGAACAGCCTCGCCGCCGGCCTCGACATCGCCTTCAAATCCGGCGCCATCACCGGCCTGCTGGTCGCGGGCCTGGCGCTGCTCGGCGTCTCGATCTACTACGCCATCCTCACCGGCCCGATGGGCCTGCAACCGAACGACCGCGTCGTCATTGACTCGCTGGTTTCGCTCGGCTTTGGCGCATCGCTGATCTCGATCTTCGCCCGTCTCGGCGGCGGCATCTTTACCAAGGGTGCGGATGTCGGCGGCGACCTCGTCGGCAAGGTCGAGGCCGGCATTCCCGAAGACGATCCGCGCAACCCTGCCACCATCGCCGACAATGTCGGCGACAATGTCGGCGACTGCGCGGGCATGGCCGCGGACCTTTTCGAGACCTATGCGGTGACCGCCGTCGCCACCATGGTTCTGGCCGCCATCTTCTTCGGCGGCACGGCGGCGCTGGGCGCGGCCATGCTCTATCCGCTCGCCATCTGCGGCGCCTGCATCCTGACCTCGATCGTCGGCACCTTCTTCGTCAAGCTCGGCTCCAACGGCTCGATCATGGGCGCGCTCTACAAGGGCCTGATCGTCACCGGCCTGCTGTCGATCGTCGGTCTTGCCGCCGCGACCTCCGCCACGGTCGGCTGGGGCGAGGTCGGCACCGTTGCCGGCATCGGCATCACCGGCAAGAACCTGTTCATCTGCGGCCTCATCGGTCTGCTGGTGACCGGTTTGATCGTGGTGATCACCGAATACTACACCGGCACCAACAAGCGTCCGGTGAATTCGATCGCCCAGGCGTCGGTGACCGGTCACGGCACTAATGTCATCCAGGGCCTCGCGGTCTCGCTGGAATCGACCGCGCTGCCGGCCATCGTCATCGTCGGCGGCATCATCGCGACCTACCAACTAGGTGGCCTGTTCGGCACGGCGATCGCCGTCACCACCATGCTTGGCCTTGCCGGCATGATCGTGGCGCTCGACGCCTTCGGCCCGGTCACAGACAATGCCGGCGGCATTGCCGAAATGGCCGGCCTGCCCAAGGAAGTGCGCCACTCCACCGACGCGCTCGACGCTGTCGGCAATACCACCAAGGCGGTGACCAAGGGCTATGCCATCGGTTCCGCTGGTCTCGGCGCGCTGGTGTTGTTCGCGGCCTACTCGAACGACCTCCGGTTCTTTGCCGCCAATGGCGACAAGTACCCCTACTTCCAGGGCATGGGCGACGTCTCCTTCGACCTCTCCAACCCCTATGTCGTCGCCGGCCTGATCTTCGGCGGCCTGATCCCCTATCTGTTCGGCGGCATCGCCATGACCGCCGTCGGTCGCGCCGCCGGCTCGATCGTCGAGGAAGTGCGCAAGCAGTTCCGCGAGGACAAGGGCATCATGGCCGGCACCTCGAAGCCGAACTATGCGCGCGCCGTCGACATCCTGACCAGGGCGGCGATCCGGGAAATGATCATCCCGTCGCTGCTGCCGGTGCTGGCGCCGCTCGTCGTCTATTTCGGCGTGCTGCTGATCTCGGGCTCGAAGGCCTCGGCCTTCGCCGCGCTCGGCGCCTCGCTGCTCGGCGTGATCGTCAACGGCCTCTTCGTCGCCATCTCGATGACCTCCGGCGGCGGCGCCTGGGACAACGCCAAGAAGTCGTTCGAGGACGGCTTCACCGACAAGGACGGCGTCAAACACCTGAAGGGTTCCGAGGCGCACAAGGCCTCGGTCACCGGCGACACCGTCGGCGACCCCTACAAGGACACCGCCGGCCCGGCCGTAAATCCGGCGATCAAGATCACCAACATCGTCGCGCTGCTTCTTCTCGCCGTGCTCGCGCACGGCTGATCGCGGCGGTTATTCCAAGATAAGCCCGCAGGAGATCCCGCGGGCTTTGTTTTTTCGCATAACACCATACGTGCCGCCTTCCGGCGGGCGCTCAGTTGGCTTCCGGCCTTTCGCTGGCATGGCGATAGCGGGCCAGCAACGCATCGATGTCCGGCTCTCGCTCGGGCATTGGCGGCAAGCCGCGTGTCTGGCGCAGCATGGCAATGAAGGCGCCTCGGCGAAGCTGGCGACGGAAGGAACGCGCCCGCGGATGTATGCCAAGCATCGCCAGGAGCCTGCGTTTAAGGTAACGGGAACGCTTAAGGGGAGCAGGTTCCTCGGCGTTGCCAAGAATCCTGGCGCGCAAAGCGTCCGGCGAGCTCATCGCGTCCATCAGTTCTTCCTGCTCCTGCGCCGTATCACGCGCATAGCTGCCTTCGCGCTTGCCCGAATGCAGCATGAGCACGGTCAGATGCGGCATTGTCGCGATCACCGCACCCTTGCGCCAGGCACGGAACAGCCAGTCCTGGGAACTCTCGCAAACGCACTGGCTGGCCGGGCGCCATGGTCCAAGTCTTCGCAGCGACGTGCGCCGGATCATTTGCGCGGAGCCAAATCCGACCGTGGTGACTGGGTCATAGAAGCCGTCCCGCCCCATCCCGAGGATCATATGCCTGGAACCCTTGCTCGCGGCCGACTCGATGACCGCGCCGCGGGCGATCACTACATCGGCAGCGGTGGCGTCGATCCAGCCGCTCATGGATGCCAGATGGTCGGGAAACCAGAGGTCGTCATGATTCAAGATGGCAACAAAACGGCCGCGTGCTCTGGCAAAGCCGATATTGTTGGGCCCCGACTGTTCGCCGAAATTCACCGGAAGATCGATATAGGATATGCGGCCGTCGCCGAAAGCGGCGACCGTTGTCGCGGTGTCCGGCCGGCACGCGTCGCCGACGACGATGGCTTCCCAGTCCTGCAGGGTCTGGCCCATGAGGCTCTTCAGCGTCTGGCGCAGTACCGCGGGGCGGTTGTGCGTCGCGATGATGACTGAGACAAGCGGTTCGATCCGCCCTGTCGGCGGGCGCTGGCCGGCCTGTTCCACGCTATGCCAGCTTGTAGGGGATCTGTTCAGTATCGGGCGGTAGCCGCCAGTGATCGGGCGCGTCATAGGCGTAGGCCTTGTCGACCAGATTGAGCACCAAAGCAATGTCCGGTCCGAGCGCGACGACTCCGTGCCAGACGCCCGGCGGAATGACGACGATGGCAGGCCTGACCGCGCCGACGATCTTGTGCCAGACCGCGCCGAATGTCGGCGAGGCCTTGCGACCGTCGAACAGTGAGATGCGAACGCTGCCCACCGAGCAAAAAAGCCGGTCGGTTGTGACGCCATGGGCATGCCACCCCGTCACCGCGCCGGGATAAAGCGTGCGTTGAAACACCTGTCCGATTGCAAGCCCGTCCAGATCCCATTCCTCGCGAAAGACTTCAGTGAGGTAGCCGGTCGAAGTCGCGACAGGCCGGATTTCCTTGAGCGCGACGCCCTGGATTGTAGGCGCATCCACGACGAGCCAGTCGGGTGTCACGGTCTGCCGGTCTGGCGTGCCTGTCGCCATCCAGTCTTGCGGCACAGTACGATCGCTGTTGCTCATGACCGGTCCCCAATCCCGGCGAATTGATAGGGGGACGCCGGAACATAAGCAAGGGCGTCGGGCCGCACATACACAAAACCCGCCGGCGAGGTGGCGGGTTTTGATTGTTCCGCGGTTCGTCGATAGACTTAAGGCGTGCCGCTGCCGCCGCCGGGGATGCCGGGCGCCAGCTTGCTGGCGCCGTTGATGACCTGGGTGAGGAAGTTCTGGTCCTTGCCGCCGGTCGGTGTCGTCCTGGAGATGAAGTCGAAGATCTTGCCATCCTTGAGGCCGTAATTGGCGATCTGGGTCACGCGGCCGTCAGCGCCGAAATAGACCGCCAGCACATGCTGGTCGATGATGTGCGGGTTGTCGAAGGCGACGTAGCGCTTGCGCGTCTGCGAGATATAGTAGAAGGCCTCGTTGTCGAAGGTCGCCGTCGTCGACGGCGTGCCCAGCGCCAGCAGCACCTGTTCACGGCTCGATCCGACCGGTACTGAATCGATGGCCTGCTGGTCGATGACGTAGCCTTTCGTCAGCGTCTCGCTTGGATGGAGATCGCCGAACATCTTAGATGAATTGCAGGCGGAAAGCGCTGATACGACCATCAGCAGTGAAGCCACGCCCACCGGGGCGGGCGCAAGAAACGACTTGAATTTCAGCGCACCCAACAACAATTCTCCATCACATCCCCGCAACTTGCGCTGGGCCGCAAAACCGGTAAACCAGCTTGCATGCCGATGCAACAAGGCCAAATCAAACAACAGGTCCCCGGGAGACCGCCCTCAATGTTCCAGCGCCTTTTTGGCCGCGAACGCAATGCCAACCGCGCTATCACCGACGCGCTCTACGCACAAATCGTGGCGGCGGCGCGGCAAACGGTGTTTTATTCGGACTGGAATGTGCCGGATACGCCGCTCGGCCGCTTCGAGATGCTGTCGCTGCATATCTATCTCGTCCAGCACCGTCTGCATGGCGAGCAAGGCGTGGCGGCCGAGGTCGCGCAAGTGCTGATCGACGAGTTCTTCCTCGATGTCGATCATTCGCTGCGCGAACTTGGAATCAGCGATGTCGGCGTGCCCAAGCGCATGAAGAAGCTGGCAAGGATGTTTTACGGCCGCACGACCGCCTATGATGATGCCCTCCGAGAAAACGACCGGTCGGCGCTTGCGGCGGCGCTTGCGCGCAATGTCAGGCCGGACGCGGGCCCCTGGCCGCAGGCGTCGCTGCTGGCGGATTATGTCTGCGATGCCAGCCAGAAGCTCGCCGCGCAGCCGACCGAATCGATCGCCGCCGGCACGGTCGCATTCCCGGCCGCCGGGGCCGCTTGAAGGAGGCCAGCATGAAAGACGCTGAATTGCGCAGCCCGGTATCCTTTGTCGCCAATGTCGCGCGGCTGCCGCAAAAGGGCCTGCCGATCCTGGTCGAGGCCGATCAGCGCCAGCGCGAAGCACTTGCAGCCGAATATGAGCTGCTTTCGGTCGAAAGCTACCGTGCCGAATTGCTTGTTGCTTCGTGGAAGCGCAACGGCGTCAAGGTTACCGGTCGTGTCGAGGCCGACATCACGCAGGCCTGCATCGTCACCCTGGAGCCGGTAAGCGCACATATAGACGAGCCGGTCGAGGCGCTGTTCCTGCCCGAGCAGTCGAAGCTTGGACGCGAGGGCTTCGAGGGCGGCGGCGAGATTATTCTCGACGCCGATGGACCGGACAGTCCGGAAACATTCTCCGGCGACACGATCGACGTCGGTGCGCTGGCCGAACAGTTCTTCGGCCTGGCGATCGACCCCTATCCGCGCAAGCCGGGAGCCTCGCTCGACGTCGCCGGCGACGATCAGGCCGAGGAAAGCGAATTCCAGAAAAAGCTGCGTTCGTTGCTCGGAAAATCCTGAGAGTGGTCCGGATTTTGGAAAAGTTGGTTGTGCGCAGGCGCAAAACCGCTATTTTCGCCGAACCTTCGCGAGCCCCCTTACCTTGGCAGGCGTCCGCCGCTAGCCAGGCAAACCGTGAGAAAAACACCGAGTGATCAGGATTTCCATCGATGCCATGGGCGGCGATCACGGACCAAGCGTGGTCATCCCGGCGCTGATGACGGTCGTCATCCGCCGCCCTGACATCCGCTTCGTCATCTATGGCCGCGAGGACGTGGTGCGTCCCGAGCTCGCCAAGTTCCCGAAACTCGCCGAAGTGAGCGAGTTCGTCCATTGCGAGATCGCCGTGCGCATGGACGACAAGCCGAGCCAGGCTCTGCGCCACGGCCGCTGGAAGTCGTCGATGTGGAAGGCCGTGGAGGCGGTGAAGAGCGGCGCCGCGCAGGCCTGCATCTCGGCCGGCAACACCGGCGCGCTGATGGCGATGTCGAAATTCTGCCTGCGCACCATGGCCACCATCGATCGCCCCGCGATCGCGGCGCTCTGGCTGACGACGCGCGGCGAAAGCGTCGTGCTCGATGTCGGCGCCACCATCGGTGCCGACGCGCATCAGCTGATCGATTTCGCCATTCTGGGCACCGGCATGGCGCGCTCGGTGTTCGGCATCGAGCGGCCGAGCGTCGGCCTGCTCAATGT
>NZ_RZSB01000301.1:0-6678 GCF_004023285.1 Mesorhizobium sp. M2A.F.Ca.ET.067.02.1.1 | reverse complement strand
GCTCAGGCTGCGCGCCTCGACCACGCGCAATATCGGGATCGAGGAACTTCTGAGCCGTGATTTCGCGACCGAAGACGTCAAGCCGAAGGTGCTTCTCATCGACGAGCGCAGATCCTCGGTCGAACGCATCCAGAAGATGCTGCGCCTCAGCGCCGAGCTCGATGTCGCGACCGATCCAAATGCAGGGTTCTTCCAGGCGGCGGAGATGCCGTATGAATGCGTGCTGATCTCGACCGCCTTCTCCGGCTTCGATGCGCTGAGGCTTTGCTCGCAACTGCGTTCGCTCGACCGCACCCGCTTCCTGCCGATCATGCTGCTCGCTGACGAGGGTGAGGAGGGCCGCATCCTGCGCGGACTGGAGCTCGGCATCAACGACTACCTGATCCGGCCGATCGACCAGCACGAGCTGATGGCGCGGCTGCGCACACAGGTGCGGCGCAAGCGCTACAACGACCAATTGCGCGCCAGCGTTGCCCAGACGATCGAGATGGCGGTGATCGACGGGCTGACCGGGCTGCACAACCGGCGCTACCTCGACAGCCACCTGCAGACGCTGTTCGATCGCGCCGCAGCGCGGCGGCGGCCGCTGTCGGTGATGATCACCGATCTCGACCGCTTCAAGTTGATCAACGACACCTATGGCCATGACGGCGGCGACGATGTGCTGCGGGAATTCGCCAGACGGCTGCGCAAGAATGTGCGCGGCATCGATCTCGCCTGCCGCTTCGGCGGGGAGGAGTTCGTCGTGGTCATGCCCGACACGGACGGCGCGGTCGCCGAGAAGGTGGCCGAGCGCATCCGCGCCGAGATCGCCCAGGCGCCTTTTGCCATCGGGA
The DNA here is from genome assembly GCF_004023285.1 of Mesorhizobium sp. M2A.F.Ca.ET.067.02.1.1. Taxonomy (NCBI): domain Bacteria; kingdom Pseudomonadati; phylum Pseudomonadota; class Alphaproteobacteria; order Hyphomicrobiales; family Phyllobacteriaceae; genus Mesorhizobium; species Mesorhizobium sp. M2A.F.Ca.ET.067.02.1.1. The sequence goes on along the minus strand of NZ_RZSB01000301.1, from coordinate 5,842 downwards.
ACGACGGCAAGACGATCGAGGTGACCGTCAGCGTCGGCGTATCCTCGCTTCTGAACGGAACCGACAGCGTCGCGGCACTGATGAAGCGCGCCGACCTTGCGCTCTATGAAGCCAAAAGCGGCGGCCGCAATCGGGTGGTCGCCAAGGCGGCTTGAAGCGCCTCGCCATCTTCCCGACCCGCTGTTTATGCTTTAGATTTAGATTTCGCGCATGTTCGCGCTTCAGCGGCGTGCCTGCAAAGGCGCCGATTCCCGGCCGTCCCTACAAGGTTAGGAATTTACCTTAACCCAAGCGATTCGCGAGCGGTGGTTAAGAAATGGTTGATTTTTATAAGGTCTTGCGCAAATCTGCGGCATAGACAGAAGGCAAGGCCGGCACGAGGGTAGACTAGCCGGCTCGATCCGAAAAATACCCCATGATGCTCAGGTCCGCCGCATCTCCTGGGTCCGTGGGGTCGGCCGGCCGGCGCTGGCACATAGTGGCCTCCTCGTACCGCTGCCAAACGCCGACCGGCCCCCTTTTTTTCAAGACTGAACCGACCGCGAACCAGCGCTGAACAGCGGCGCGGCTACCTTGCCGCCGGTCCCTCCTGAAAACAAAAACGCCGCCCCAAGGGCGGCGCTTTTGGCTTACGCGGCGGGAAACCGGATTACTTGATCTTGGTTTCCTTGAACTCGACGTGCTTCTTGGCGACCGGATCGTACTTGCGGAACGAGAGCTTGTCCGTCTTGGTACGGCTGTTCTTGCTGGTCACGTAGAAGAACCCGGTGTCGGCGGTCGACAGAAGCTTGATCTTGATGTTTGCGGCTTTGGCCATGATGTTCGTCCGTTAATGTTCGTGGAGTTTTGGCCGCTGGAGCACGGGGAAAACACCCGGACGCGGGAAACTTGGCGCGACACATAAAGAACGCGCCCGGAAAGTCAAGCCCGGGCGCCTTCTTCGTCTAATTTCGGCATGGGCGATTTCACCGCTTCAAGCGCTATGCTCGACCAGCTGCCCCTTCTTTTTCCAGTCGCCGGTCGTGTTCCACCTGCGATTCGGATTGGCGCGGTCGTCCAGGCCCTTGGAGCGGCTGGCGAGCAGCGGCTGGATGCGGATGACGGGCTCCTGATAGGAATGGGCCTGGAATATCGCCTCGACGACACGGGCGGCGAGCGCCTGGTCGTCAGCGATCTCGAATGACACTTCGACGGTGCCCGGCCGCCGGCGCAGTTCGTTCTCGGCGCCGGCGGCGGCGCCGTCGAGCGGCCGATAGCGCTCGATGCCCTGCGCCGACTGATAGGCGTTGCTGTCATATTTGCCCATGCGCAGCGGCGTTATCGCCACTACCGCCTCCATGATACGCTCGACATCGGCAACCGGCGCCTGGAATGTGACGAGCAGAAGCAGTTCCATCCTGAGGGATTTGGTTTCAAAGCCGCTGTCGATCATCGCAATTCTCCTGCCTGGCGTTGGAGCCAAGGTATAGCAGGGGTGCTGCTGACACGGTGATGTCAGGATGTCCGATGCCGGCGGCGTCCGCCGCTAGAGAATCTTGCGCACCAGCCTGACCAGGACCAGAAGCATGTAGGCGGCGAAGAAGATGGCCAGCGACCAGCCGAAGCCCGAGGGGCCGAAGGCGTCCATGCCGATGCCGATCGCCTGCGGACCGATCACCATGCCGACCCCGTAGCACAGCACGAAGGCCGCGTTGGCGGATGCCAGCTCATGGCCGGAAAGCTGCGAGCCGAGATGGGCAAGGCCGATCGTGTACATGGCCGCGACGACGCCGCCCCAGACAAACAAAAGGGCGGCCATAAGATGCCAGTTCTGCGCGAAGAAGGGCATGAATACGGTGCCGATCAGGCCGACGGTGGCGCAGCCCAGAAGCAGATGGCGCCGATCCGAGACACGGTCGCTGATCATGCCGATCGGGATCTGCAGAAGCACGTTGCCGAGCCCGATCATCGTCAGCAGAAGTGCAGCGTCGGCCTCCGAATAGCCGATCCGGCTGCCATAGACGGGGAAGAGCGAGAAACCGCCGGTCTCGACCGCGCCGAAGACAAGCACGGCGAAGGTCGCGGTCGGCACCAGCCAGATGTAGCGCAGGAAATGGCTGGTCTCGCTCTCGGCGACGATTGTCGGGCTCTCGTTGCGGGCCGCCAGCACCGGAATCGCGGCAAGCGTCACCAGCGCTATGGTGACGCCGAATGGCAGGAAGCCCGAACTGCCGAGATGGGCGAACAGCCAGGGTCCGGCGGCGAAGCCGAGCGACAGCACGGTGGCGTAGATGCCAAGCACAAGGCCGCGGCGGTTCGGCGGCGCGGAGGTGCTGATCCAGAATTCCGACAGGATGAACAGCACCGTCAGCGAGATATGCAGGGCGACGCGGAGCGGGAACCACATCCAGAAATCCGGCGCGAAGTGAAAGCCGACGAAGGCGAGCGCGCCGATGGCGATCATCAACAGCATGGTCCAGGCGACGCCAAGCCGCATGGCAAGCGGGGTTGCCAGAGGCGCGCCGGCGATCGAGGCGAGGCCGGCGACGGCCGTGTTGAGGCCGATCATCGATGCGGAGTGGCCGCGGCTTTCCAGAATGACGCTGAGCAGCGGCATGCCGAGGCCGATGGCGATGCCGACGACGCTGATCGAGGAGATAGCCGCGACCATCGGCAGCCAGTGTACGCGTTCGTCGCCCTGTTGTTGGGTATCGACCGTCATGGGACCAAAATGCTCTGCTTCTAAAGAACTTCGCGGACGAAGCGGTTGCGGACGAGCCGGAAGAACGGCACGGCGCCGCCCGGCCGCAGCAAGGGATCGTCTGCAAGCCGACCTTCCAGTTCTTCCAGGATCATGCCGGTGATGTCCGGGATGTCGGCCTTGCGGGCATCGGCAAGCGGCAGCCAGACGAGTTCCTCCAGCTCGTTGGTCGGGCCGCCGCCGGGCAATTCCACGGCAACGTCGTGGCGCCAGGCGCTGAAGAAGCGCGTGTCGAAACGGCGCACGCGATTGGGCGGGGTGATGGCGCGGGCGACGAAGCGGAGCACGTCCAGCGACGGGATGACGCCATGTTCGGCGAAACCCTGCCAGTCGCGCTTCGCGGTCGAGAAGGCGCCCTTGCGGCCGATCAGCAGGCCGGCTTCCTCATAGGTCTCGCGAATCGCCGACAGGGCGATTGCTTGCGCCCGCGCCGCGCTGGCCCGGCCGGGGCCGGCGACCAGCTTTTTCTCTTCTTCGCCGCGCAGAGGCGCGCCGACGGCAATGCAGCTGTCCGCGGGATCGGTGCGGCCGCCGGGAAAGACGTATTTTCCGGGCATGAAGGCATGCCTGGCGTGTCGCCTGCCCATCAGCACCAGGACATCCTTGCCCTGGCGATCGAGCAGAATAAGGGTCGCGGCATCACGCGGACGCAGCGCCCGGCCGCTGCGCACGGCCAGGCCCTTATCGGGCTTGTCGACATCCGCCTTGGTCATTCCTTCCATGCGCCCGACCTAGCGGAAACTTCCTTGCTGTGAAAGTGGCTTGCGCGTCGCGGCTTTTGAACCAGGGCGGACAGCGGTGCGACCTGGCTTACGAATGGCTCTCGAATTCATCCTTCTCGCCGCCGAAGCCGTGCATATAAAGCGCCCATTGCAGGCCGATGACGGCGCCCTTGACCGGTTGCAAAAGTGCGAGCGCGAGAATGATGGTCAGCGGCACCCAGATCAGCGCGTGCTGTAAGTTTGACAGCGTGGTGGTCGCCTCCACTGCCATGAACGAGCCAACCACGATGTGGCCGACAATGACAATGACCAGATAGGCAGGCAGGTCGTCCGCGCGATGGTGATGGATCTCCTCGCCACAGACGCTGCACGTGTCGACGGTCTTGGTGAAGGCGTAAAACAGCTTGCCTTCGCCGCAACGCGGGCAACGGCCGAGAAGGCCGGGCTTGATCGCCGTCCACAGCGGACGGGCGACACGGCCAGAGTGATGCTCGCCACCAAAAACCTGTTCTTCCACATGCGAATCGCCTGGCATCATCTTCTCCTGCCGCGCGGACCGACGCGCGGTTGCGACGCGCGGGCGCGGCCCTTGGCCTTGTGGAACGACCGCCTCGAGCCGGGCAGGGGCTTCGGGTCGGTCAGCATCTCGAAACGCATCGCACCGGCCATCGGCGCGACTTCGACCAGCCGAACTTCGACGCGGTCGGCAAGCTGATAGCCTTTGCCGGTGCGTTCGCCGAACAGCGATCGGGCGGTTTCGTCATAGATATAGTAGTCGCCGCCCAGAGTTGACACCGGAATAAAGCCGTCGGCGCCATACTGCGGCAATTGGACAAACAGCCCCGCCTTGGTGACGCCGGAGATGCGCGCGTCGAACGTGTCGTTGACGCGCTCGGCGAGATAGGCGGCGATCAGCCGGTCGACCGTATCGCGCTCGGCGGCCATGGCGCGGCGTTCCGTGGCCGAGATCAGCGCGGCGACCTCTTCCAGCCGGTCCGCCTCCTGCTGCGTCAGCCCGCCAGGCCCAAGTCCAAGCGCCGAGATAAGCCCCCGGTGGACGATCAGATCGGCATAGCGGCGGATCGGCGAGGTGAAATGCGCGTAGCGACGGAGGTTGAGGCCGAAATGGCCGATGTTCTTCGGCGAGTACTCCGCCTGGCTCTGCGAGCGCAGCACCACTTCGTTGACCAGCGCCTCGTTGTCGGCACCGCGCACCCGCTCCAGAATGCCGTTGAACTGGCTGGGCCGCATCTGCGCGCCGCGCGCCAGAGACAGGCTGAGCGTTTGCAGGAACTCACGCAGCGATTCCTGCTTGGCGAGCGACGGCGCGTCATGGATGCGGTAGACGAGGGGCTCTTTCTTGCCCTCCAGGGTCTCGGCGGCCGCGACATTGGCCTGGATCATGAACTCCTCGATGAGCTTATGCGCGTCGAGACGCTCCGGCACGACGACCCGGTCGACGGTGCCGTCCGGCTTCAGCAGGATCTTGCGTTCCGGCAGGTCGAGCTCCAGCGGCTGGCGGGCGTCGCGGCCGCGCTTCAGCACGGCATAGGCATCCCAGAGCGGCTTCAGGACGCTGTCGAGGAGCGGCCGGGTCTTGTCGTCGGGCACGCCGTCGATCGCGGCTTGCGCCTGCGGGTAGGCGAGCTTGGCCGCCGACTTCATCATCACACGGTGGAAGGAATGGCGCAGCTTTCGGCCTTCCGAGGAGAAGGTGATGCGCACCGCGATGGCCGGCCGGTCCTCGCCTTCGCGCAGCGAGCAGAGGTCGTTGGAGATGCGTTCGGGCAGCATCGGCACGACCCGGTCCGGGAAATAGACCGAATTGCCGCGCTTCAGGGCTTCGCGGTCGAGCGGCTTTCCATAGCGCACATAGGCCGCGACATCGGCGATCGCCACGGTGACGACGACGCCGCCGGGATTCTTCTCGTCCGTGTCGGGCGTGGCGAAGACAGCATCGTCATGGTCCTTGGCGTCGGCCGGATCGATGGTCACCAAAGGCAGGTCGCGCCAATCCTCGCGGTGATCGAGCGTCGGCGGTTTCACCGCTTCGGCCTCGGCAATCACGTCCGCGGGAAAGACATGGGGAATGTCGTGGGCATGGATGGCGATCATCGAGACCGCCTTTTCGCTGCTCAAGGATCCCAGCACGGCCAGCACTTTTGCCCTGGGCAGCCCGTAACGGGATGCCCGCGCCGGCTCGACCTCGACGAGATCGCCGTTCCGGGCGCCATTCTGGAATTCCTTGTCGACGATCAGCTCCGGCTGGCGGCGTTCGACGGGCTCGATGCGGAACGTGCCGTCCTTCAGCACGCGGAAGACGCCGAGCACCGCGTCGCTGCGCTTCTCGAAGATCTTCATCACCCGGCCGGTATAGGCG
>NZ_RZSB01000300.1:0-6681 GCF_004023285.1 Mesorhizobium sp. M2A.F.Ca.ET.067.02.1.1 | reverse complement strand
GATGAGCGCCGACAGCGTCAGCGCATAGGCGTTGGAAATCCACTGCGCCTCCGCCAGGCTGGCGCCGAGGTCGGCGCGCAGCGCCGGCATGGCGATCGCAAGGATCGAGCCGTCGATGAAGCCGAGTGCCGAGGCGAGGATTGCCGACACCAGCACGAATTTGCGCTGCGTCTGGGGACAGAACGTGCCGTTCGCGCGCGCGGGCGAATGCGAATCGGCCGTGGTTTCGCTCGCGGATGACATGGGATCCCTGCTTAGCCCTCTTGCGTGGGCGCAACAACAAGCCAGAGCATCGCTGTTCTTGAAACCAGATGGCACTGGTCGGGTGGCGAGGTGAACGGCAATCTTGAAGGCAAACCGCCGATCGCGTGCTAGGTTCCAACATTACGTATGGAGGGGGAAGCCATGAAGCGGCCGCTCGAACCGTCGGCGGAAGGACGCGGGCGCATCGTCGGCATCACCGACGGCGTCTTCGCCATCGCGCTGACCCTGATCGTGCTGGAGATCAGGGTGCCGGCGCATGAGGCGGTGCACTCGGAAGGCGAGTTGCTCGGAGCGATCCTCGCGCTCGCGCCACGCTTTCTGACCTATGCGCTGAGCTTCCTGACGCTCACCATCTTCTGGTTCGGCCAGCAGGCGCAGCATGGCCTGATCGCGAAGTCGGACCGCAGGCTGGCGACGCTCAACCTGTGCTTTCTTGCCTTTATAGCGCTATTGCCCTTCTCGACCGACCTGCTGGCCGATTTCCTCGAGTTCAGGATCGCGGTGCTGGTCTACTGGCTGAACCTGCTGATGCTGGGCGCGACGCTGTTCGCCAGTTGGTGGTATGCCGACAGGAACGGCATGATCGCCGAGGACGTCGACGCTGAAACGCGGCGCACCGTCTACAATCGCATCGTCAAGGCGCAGGCCCTATGGGCGGTCGGCGCAGCGCTGTGTCTGATCACGCCGCTGCTCAGCATCTGCTTCATCCTGCTGGTGCAGCTCATCTATGCCGCGGCGCCGCGCGCCTCACTGCTGCGTAAACTCATCGGTTGAGGTCCCGCCGACCTCCGCGATTGTCGGTCCGCCGACGAACTCCACCGTGACGCCCGGCGACACCAGCTTGGCAAGCTCGCGTGCATCCCAGTTGGTCAGGCGCACGCAGCCATGGCTCTCCGTCTTGCCGATCTTGGAGGGATCGGGCGTGCCGTGGATGCCGTAGGTCGGCTTGTCTAGCGCGATCCACACCGAGCCGACCGGACCGTTCGGTCCCGGCGGGAGAGTCAGGATCTTGTCGTTCTGGCCCTGCTTGAAATTGATGTTGGGGTTGTAGGTGTAGTTCGGGTCGAGCGCGATGCGCGAGACGGCATGGATGCCGGTCGGCGACGGCGTGTCAGCCGAGCCGATGGTGGCCGGATAGGCCGCGACCAGCTTGCCGCTGCCATCATAGGCGTAGACTTCCTTCTTGGTCTTGTCGGCGACGATGCGCGTCACCGGCGTCGAGACCAGCTTGCCGAAATTGGCGACCTCGATCATCGTGCCGGGGCGATTGAAGTCCACCCCCTTGTTGATCGACTTCAGATAGGTCTCGTCCATGTGGAAGCGCTCGGCCAGCGCCTCGGTGACCGAGGTGTAGCACATGCAGTCGAGCTTGGCCTTCTGGCTGTAGTCCTCGGGGATCGAGGCGACATACGGGCCGGCAACATCTTCCGGCGTGATCGTGTAGGAAGCGAAGGCGTCGCCGCCCGACTGGGCGAGCGCCGCCTGGATGCCGACCGCATCGGTCGATTTGAGATTGGTGCCGTTTATTTCGTTATAGGCGGCCAGCGCCTTGTCGACATTGGAGCCGAAGCGCCCATCGATCACGCCCGGCGAGGCGCCGCCGCGATCGAGCAGCACCTGCAGCGCGGCGACATCCTGACGCACCCCGAGCGACAGCGACGGATCGACACTGGCCTTGCCGCCCGTGTTCGGCGGCAACGAGGCCTCCGGATTGGTCTGCAGCACCTCGCCCTGGCCCGGCTGCTCCGGGTCGATCGACGCCTCGTTCAGCGGCTGGCGCTTGATCGTGTTGGACTTCGGCTCTTCCGGATAGGTGGTGGCGTAGCCTTCGTCATTGTTGGGCGCCGGCGGATAGGCATCGACGGAATTGTCGCCGCTATTGGGATCGTATTCGTCGGCCGGCGGCGGGATGACCCGGCCATTCTCCTCCAGCTGCCGCCGGCGAAAGCGGGCCATGTCCTCGGGGTTGTCGAGATAGTAGCGGTCGTCGTCCTCGGCCGGCGCGCGGCCGAGCTCCTGCGTGCGCATCTGCCGGCGAAGCGCGCGGCGGTCGAGCCTGCTGCCCGGCGGCTGGATGGCGATGACCTTGCCGGTGTCGGCATCGACCAGCACCCGATTGCCCCTGGCGTCGTAATAGATGTCGATATTGCCTTCCTGGGCCAGCATCAGCACGCCGCGTTCAGCCGGGCGCACGCCTTGCGGGCCATCCGCGCTCGGCGCGGCGAACGCGCCGGAAGACGCCAGCCCGGCCGCGAGTGCCGATAGGGAAAAGATCAAGCGCAGCATGGGGGTCAAGCTCTCCGGTCGACTCTGGCTTCTGACGGGCGAATCTTCGCCAGCAAACCAGTTACCCAAGTTAAGGTTCCAACATGAACCGGGCATGAAGATGGCGGATTTCCAGTGCCTTGAGGAACATCAGCCAGTTTGCGCGAGCCCCAATTGCTTGCGTGCCTGTCTGGTCAGCTTCAGCACGACCAGGCGGTGGCTTTCGCGCAGATAGTCCTTGAGCGCCGCATCATCCATGCTTTGGCTTGTCTGACGCTGGATCCATTTCATGCCGCGCGAAGCGAGATAGGGCGCCGGCCGGCAGCCCGGCTGATCCTTTAGCACGTCATAGGCCATCTCGGAACATTTGAAGGTGACGAAAAGCTCGCCGCCGTCGTTCCAGCCGCCGATGGCGAACACCTTGCCGCCGACCTTCCAGACATGGGCGCCGCCCCATTGGACGATATGCGTCGTGGCGGGCAATGAAGCGCAAAAGCCGTTGTAATCGTCGAGCTTCATCGAGTCCTTCCCGGTTATCCGAATCGGCAGCCGATTATGCGCAGTCACCGGGAATAACAAAGCGCGCCGCACCGGTGCGACGCGCTTCGCGTTCATTCAAGCTCGACCCGGATCAGGCGGCGGCTTCCGTCGCCACCACGGTCGGCTTTGAGCGGAAGTTCAGCCGATCGGAACCCGCCGTGACCTTGACGGTCGAACCGTCGAGGATCTCACCGAGCAGGATCTTCTCGGCCAGCGGGTCCTGCAACTCCTTCTGCATCACCCGCTTCAGGGGCCTGGCGCCATAGGCCGGGTCGTAGCCTTTCGAGGCCAGCCACTCGATCGCGTCATGATCGAGCGACAGCGTGATCTTGCGGTCGACGAGCAGGTTCTCCAGCCGCTTGAGCTGGATCTCGACGATGCGGTCCATGTCCTGCCGGCGCAGCCGGTGGAACAGGATCACCTCGTCGACGCGGTTGAGGAACTCCGGCCGGAACGAGGCTTTCACCACGCTCATCACCTCGTCGCGCACGGCATCGACATCCTGGTCGTCGCTGAGGCTGACCAGGTATTCGGCGCCGAGGTTCGACGTCATGATGATCAGCGTGTTGCGGAAGTCGACCGTGCGGCCCTGGCCGTCGGTCAGCCGGCCGTCATCGAGCACCTGCAGGAGCACGTTGAACACGTCCGGATGCGCCTTCTCGATCTCGTCGAACAGCACCACTTGGTAAGGCCGGCGCCGCACCGCTTCGGTCAGCGCGCCGCCTTCCTCATAGCCGACATAGCCGGGAGGCGCGCCGATCAGCCGGGCGACGGAGTGCTTCTCCATGAACTCCGACATGTCGATGCGCACCAGCGCCGTCTCGTCGTCGAACAGGAAGCTGGCCAGCGCCTTGGTGAGCTCGGTCTTGCCGACGCCGGTGGGCCCGAGGAACATGAACGAGCCGATCGGCCGGTTTGGATCCTGCAGGCCGGCGCGGGCGCGCCGAACAGCCTTGGCCACCGCCTGCACGGCCTCGCCCTGGCCGACGACCCGCTTGCCGATCTCGTCTTCCATGCGCAACAGCTTCTCGCGCTGCCCTTCGAGCATCTTGTCGACCGGAATGCCGGTCCAGCGCGACACGACATGCGCGACGTGGTCAGGGGTGACCACCTCTTCCACCATGCCGGTCTTGCCGTCCTGGGCCTCGGCTTCCTTGAGCTTCTTCTCCAGTTCCGGGATCTTGCCATAGGCAAGCTCGCCGGCGCGCTGGAACTCGCCCTTGCGCTGCGCGATCGCCAGTTCGTTGCGCATCTCGTCGAGCTGCTTCTTCAGGTCGGCAGCGAGGCCGAGCTTCTGCTTTTCGGCCTGCCACTTCGTGGTCAGCGCGGTCGATTCCTCCTCGAGGCCGGCGAGTTCCTTCTCCAGCCGGGCAAGCCGGTCCTTCGAAGCCTCGTCCTTCTCGACCTTCAGCGCCTCGCGCTCGATCTTCAGTTGCATGATGCGGCGGTCGACCTCGTCCAGCGCCTCGGGCTTGGAATCGACCTGCATGCGAAGCCGCGACGCCGCCTCGTCTACCAGGTCGATCGCCTTGTCCGGCAGGAAGCGGTCGGCGCTATAGCGGTTGGAAAGCGTCGCTGCCGACACCAGTGCAGAATCGGAAATGCGCACCTTGTGGTGCTGCTCGTATTTCTCCTTCAGGCCGCGCAGGATCGAGACCGTGTCCTCCACCGTCGGCTCGTCGACGAAGACGGGCTGGAACCGGCGGGCAAGGGCGGCGTCCTTCTCGACATGCTTGCGGTATTCGTCGAGCGTGGTCGCGCCGACGCAGTGCAACTCGCCGCGCGCCAGCGCGGGCTTCAACAGGTTGGACGCGTCCATAGCGCCGTCGGCCTTGCCGGCGCCGACCAGCGTGTGCATCTCGTCGATGAACAGGATGATGTTGCCGCTGGCCGAGGTGACCTCGTTGAGCACGGCCTTCAGCCGCTCCTCGAACTCGCCGCGATATTTGGCGCCGGCAATCAGCGCGCCCATGTCGAGCGCCATCAACTGCTTGTCCTTCAGCGATTCCGGCACGTCGCCATTGACGATGCGCAGCGCCAGGCCCTCGGCGATCGCCGTCTTGCCGACGCCCGGCTCGCCGATCAGCACGGGGTTGTTCTTGGTGCGCCGCGACAGCACCTGGATAGTGCGGCGGATCTCGTCGTCGCGGCCGATGACCGGATCGAGCTTGCCCGCGCGGGCGTCGGCCGTCAGGTCGCGCGCGTATTTCTTCAGCGCGTCATAGCCTTGCTCGGCGCTGGCCGAGTCGGCGGTGCGGCCCTTGCGGATATCATTGATAGCCTGGTTGAGCGCCTGCGCGGTGACGCCCGCCTTGGACAGGATGTCGGCGGTCTTGGCCGACTTCTCCATGACGAGCGCCTGCAGCAGCCGCTCGACGGTGACGAAGCTGTCGCCGGCCTTCTTGGCCAGGTCCTCGGCGGTCGAGAACACCTTGGCGAGCGGCTGGGCCAGATAGAGCTGGCCATTGCCGCCTTCGACCTTGGGCATGGCCTCGAGCGCCGTCTCGACGCCGAGCTTGACGTCGCGGGCATTGCCGCCGGCGCGCTCGATCAGGGACACGGCAAGGCCCTCGTCATCGTCGACGAGCACCTTAAGCATATGTTCAGGTGTGAATTGCTGATGGTTGCGCGAAAGCGCCATGGTCTGCGCGGACTGGATGAAGCCGCGCACGCGCTCCGAGTATTTTTCAAGATTCATATCTGTCTCCTTCCGTCACCGGCCCGCTTTGCGGCACCGGATCAGATTGCGGTGACGGACCCGCTCATAGGAGCCGAGCCCTGTTCAGCCGAGATATGGTGTATGGGGTGCGGTCCCTCAAGACGCCTTGATGTCGATCAAAGCAGAATATTCCACCGCATGTCGCCCCAAAAATGCGCGGCGGTTTTGGGGCAAGCGACATGCATCGAGCAAAGAGACCTAAAGCGCGCCGTGACGCGCTTTAGCCGCGCGCGAACGAAAACGGCGGAGAAAGATCCCCGCCGTTTGCAATGCCTGAAATGGCGTTTGTGTCAGTTGTTCGCGTCGGCGGTCACAGGCTCGCCGGGAGCTTCGCCGGCGACCGGCGCCGGCTCGCTGGCGACAGGCTCGCTTGCCGGCCTTGCCTCTTCGGCGGGCTTGGCGCCGGCCTCGCCGCCATTGTTCGTCGCATTGTGTGCTTCGCCTGAATTTTCGGGGCTTGCGCCCTGCGGCTGGTCGCCCTGCTCGCCATTGCCGGCATGGTCGGCATAGGTGCCGCGCGGGCGGCGCGGACGCCGCGGCCGGCGACCGCCACCATTGTCCATGGCGGCTTCGTTGAGCTCGGCCTGTGCGGCGAGCGCTGCCGGCGAGAAACTGTCGAACTGCGGTGTCTGCTCGGCCTGGGTTCCGGCCTCTCCAGCGGCCTCGGGCTGCGCCGGGGTCTCATTGCGCCGGTTCTGGTCGAGCTGCTGGCCGCCATGCTCGCCGCGCTGGCCGTTGTCGCCACGCTGACCGTTCTGGCCGTAGCCGCCGTTGCGGCGGTCACGATGCCGGTCGCGGCCATTGTTGTCGCGGTTGTCGCGCTGGTTGTTGTCGCGCCGGTTGTTGTCGCGGCCGTTTTCCTGGTTGTAGGCGAGCTCCGCCGGCGTGCCTTC
>NZ_RZSB01000002.1:0-73647 GCF_004023285.1 Mesorhizobium sp. M2A.F.Ca.ET.067.02.1.1 | reverse complement strand
CTGCACACACCCTCCCCCCCCGCCGATGGCGGGAGCGCGAGAATGGGTCGCGAAGCAGGATGGCTGGGCGTGGCAGGAACTCGCCACTGGCCACGACGCAATGATCCTCGCGCCGACGGAAGTTGCTCTCCTTCTTAGCGCAGTCGGCTGAGGAACCAAGTAGGGTGAGCGGCGGCCGATTCTCAGGCCGTGGCCTTGAGCTCTGGTGCACGGATAGGCCCAACGGGTCGTTCCGGTGGCGCCACCGAAACCACTAGGCGGGAGTGGCCTGTCCTGCCGACGTCGCAAGCTTGCGAGCGTTCCGCCGCGGCCGCAGCCCGTAGCGCCGGGCAACCTCCGAGATCACCGCGTCGGCTCCAGGGTCTCGGAATGACTCCGTGCCTTGTCGTCCATCGACCAATGCCGCCGACCAACAGCGCCGTTGATCACCCTCGAAAACGCCGAGGCTGCCGCTCAGGGTCAATCGTAAGTTCAAGTTCAGACACAAGCCGATCTCCGATCCACCTCAGAATCGGCAGGCCCACAGATCGCGGGTCCTCCTGGAAGGACACAGCGCTTACCCTTGAAATATGGAGAACCATGGCTTTGCGCCGTCGGCAGTTGAGCTGATCTCGCAATGCTATTTCCCCGGCAACGTCCGAGCCGGAGAACTGCGTGCTTGGCGTTCTCCTCTGGAAGGAACCAATCTTTCGGAACGTGGCAATGTCATCGACGAGCTCTCACGGGCCAGCACGATGCCGGTTCGGCGCATCGGCGCCCCCTGAACACGAGATAGCCACTTGCGATTCTAACGATACGGCCGGACGGGGGCTGAGACCGCGGCGGACGGAGCGTGACGGCTGATCGACACAATGGAGAAGGCCGGCTGGGTTCAGGCTAATGCGGCTCGAATTCTCGGCCTCAAGCTGCGACAAGTCGGCTAGGCGATACGCCGGCATAGTATCGAGGTGAAGGAAATTCTAAGAGCCTGATGAGCCAATCGTCAGGCCAGTGGTCTTGCGCGCCCTGTGCGCGACAAGGAGTGCTTCGTGCTTCTGAACGGATTTGGACTTGCACTGTCGCAAGCAGGACAAAATTGTGTCGCGCCGGCCTGACACAATGCGATATCGACCCGAATAGTGAACTGAAGCCGCTTTTTTCAGTTGGTATGGCTCTTGCACCTTGAACCGCGACGTTACCAGCAACGGAGCCGTTTGATGTCCTCACCGACAGTTTCGATTGAGGGGCCGACTAGCACGACATCCGAGGGTTTTCTGGCAGCCGCGAAATCCGGTGGCTGCGCATCGTCCTCCTACGGCTCGTCGCCGACCAGCCCGGGCGAAGGGGATCCGGCTATTTGGGAAAGGATCAAGGATCACCCCTGCTTTTCGGAGGAAGCGCATCATTATTTCGCGCGTATGCATGTGGCGGTCGCGCCGGCTTGCAATGTCCAGTGCAACTATTGCAATCGCAAATACGATTGCGCCAACGAGAGCCGGCCTGGTGTTGTGTCTGAGAAGTTGACGCCCGACCAAGCGCTACGCAAGGTCATCGCCGTTGCCAACAAAGTTCCGCAGCTTTCGGTTCTTGGCATCGCTGGGCCGGGGGATGCCTGTTACGATTGGGAGAAAACGAAGGCAACGCTCGACCGCGTCATCAGGGAAATCCCCGACATAAAGCTGTGCGTCTCCACTAATGGGCTCGTGCTGCCGGACCATGTCGCCGAGCTTGCCGAAATGAATGTTGATCACGTGACGGTCACCATCAACATGGTCGACCCGGAAGTCGGCGCGAAGATCTATCCATGGATCTTTTATGAAAATCGCCGCTACTTCGGCATCGAAGCCGCTCGAATCTTGCACGCGCGGCAGATGCTGGGCCTGGAGATGCTGAGCGCGCGCGGCATCCTCACCAAAATCAACTCGGTGATGATTCCTGGAGTGAACGACCAGCACCTGTTTGAGGTGAACAAAATGGTCAGGGAGCGGGGCGCGTTTCTGCACAACGTGATGCCTCTGATTTCGGACCCGGCGCACGGTACCCACTACGGACTCATCGGGCAGCGCGGCCCAACGGCAATGGAGATGATGGCTCTTCAGGATCGACTTGAAGGTGGCGCCAAGTTGATGCGCCACTGCCGGCAGTGCCGGGCAGATGCTGTCGGCCTGCTCGGTGAAGATCGTGGCCAGGAATTCACGCTGGACGGGATTCCCGACGATGTCGCCTACGATGCTGGCAAGCGTCAGGCCTATCGGCAGGTGGTCGCACACGAGCGCCGTGATCATGAGGCGGCGAGGAGCGAGGCCATCGGTATGGTCAAGGCAACAGACTCCGAAAAGTCGCTTCTGGTTGCGGTGGCCACTAAGGGAGGTGGACGGGTCAACGAACACTTCGGCCACGCGAAGGAATTCCAGGTTTATGAAGTCTCGCCTAGAGGGATCAGCTTGGTCGGGCATCGGAAGGTCGAGCGGTATTGCCTCGGAGGCGGGGGCGAAGACGCCATCCTCGAGGGCGTCATCGCAGCGCTCGAAGGCATACACATAGTGCTATGCGCCAAGATCGGAAATCGCCCGAAGGAACAACTCTCGCGAGCTGGACTGCGCGTAACCGACGCCTATGGCCATGACTACATCGAGACCGCAGTCAGCGCACTTTACGCGGCAGAGTTTGGGATCAGACCACTAGCGGCGACGGCCTGAGCCGTCTCGTCCGATAACCAGGAGTTAGAATGGCTTTAAAGATCATCGCATCCCAATGTACCCAATGCGGGGCCTGCGAGTTCGAATGTCCTTCGGAAGCGATCAAGTTCAAGGGCGACGCCTATGTGATCGATCCAAACAAGTGCACCGAATGCAAGGAGGCCTTCGATACGCAGCAATGCGTGTCGGTCTGTCCGGTACCGAAAACCTGCGTTCCCGCTTGATTCCTACCGAAACGGTCGGGTTCGCCGCACGACGACGCCTGCAACCCGCGACCACAACAAAAGCCTCGAGAAAGGAATGGACAGCATGTGGTCCAGACGCGAACAGGAGGTCGAAATCGGCAGACCGCCACGGTTCATGCAGGGTGAGCGGGTCCGTGCGATACGCCACATAAAAAACGACGGCACCTATCCCGGCAAGGAGATCGGCGAAAACCTCGTGCGGAAGGGCGACGAAGGCTACGTGCGCGACATTGGAACCTTTCTCCAGCAATTCTTCATCTATGCGGTCGAATGGATCGATCGTGGCACGGTCGTCGGCATGCGAGCGCGCGAACTCATTAGCCTCGACAAAGTCGAGGTTCCCTGCGGAGCTGAAGGCATTTCCAACGGGGGAACAGCCGGATGAAAGTAATGATTCGCAGGACCGCTACTGGCTTGTCGGCTTATGTCCCCAAGAAGGATCTCGAAGAGCCGATCACCGAGATTGAGAACGCTGACTTATGGGGCGGGACCGTGACGCTCAGGAACGGTTGGCGGCTCATGCTGCCCGACCTTCCGCGCGACACGCGTTTGCCGATCACCGTCGAGGCGATGAAGATTTCCGACGGGGCCTGATGCCGGTGGGTTCAGTGGCGGAGAGGAAACGCGTATGAACACGATGCTGAGCTGGGACCATCTCGTCGTCGTCCGGGGCAGTTTTGCCAAAAAACTGATTGACCTGCTGAACGGCGCTCTCAAGGCCGATCGAGTGATCCCCTATCTCGGTCCTGGTCTTCTGCAGCTTAACCCACCGGAATCACCTGTACCTTGCACCCCTGAAGATGTCGCCGCGGCCCTCAACAAGCGGGCGCCTGCCCCTTCCAGGATTCGCACCAATATGTGGTCGGTCGCGCAGTTTATCGAGCAGCGCCGACATCGTCGGACTCTCCAAGCGTGGATGGCGGAGATATTCGCAGCCCCCGCCGAGCCGACCGTTCTTCACGCCTGGCTCGCAACCCTTCAACTGTCTGTCATCATCGACAGCTGGTACGATGGCGCCATGCGAGCAGCCCTTGCAGAGGCCGGCCAAACAGACGTTGTCGAGATACAAGGAACGACGCGCGCGACCGGAATCGGTAACATCTGGACGAGAACTTACGATTTGTCAGGAACAGAACTCGAGGCCGAACAAGTGGCTAGGACGGTGCTCTATGCGCCGCACGGCAGCGTCAGGCCGGCGGCAAACTTCCTCGTGGCTGATTCCGATTACGTCGAAGTCCTAACCGAAATTGATATCCAGACGCCGATCCCGGACGCGGTGAAGCAACGGCGCGTCAACCGGGGTTTTTTCTTCGTGGGCTGCCGCTTCAACGATCAGATGCTGCGCACATATGCCAGACAGCTGATGAAGCGCTCCACTGGCCCACATTTTGCGGTGATCGATTCGGCTACGCTGACCAGAAACGAACGTCGTTTCCTTGCCGAAGGCGCAATCACGGTCATCGACATGCCGATCCGCAACGCCGCGGCTCGCCTCGTCGGGGTCGATGCTAGCCAGGATTAATGGCCGGCGATTGCTGGTGAGTCGCTGCTTGCCTCCAAGGGCGAAAACTCAGTTGGGAATACATTCGTGAGTAGTAATGCTAGTGGCAGCACAACGTAGGCTCTGAATTCGTTGGGCGATGTGAAAGGGTCCGCTGCTGCGGGACGTGAGCACGTTGCGGCGGCATTACGCACATGATCTTGTGACCCCCGTGGCAAAAGAACTGAAGCGCCCGAGTCGCGACAACATATGCAGCGCTCAATGGCTTCGACAAAAATTCGGCACAGTTTCGACAGTTCGCATGCACCTCCAGGGTCAACGAGGTTGATTATGCCTGTTTATGTGGGTCGGCCACGCGAGCAGGAATTCCCACTACCTTTGCCCCGGCGGGAACATCTCGTGTGACCACGCAGCCAGCGCCTACCACTGCATTATCACCAATCGTGACGCCAGGCAGAATGATTGCTCCACCGCCGATCCAGACACGGCTGCCAATGTGAACAGGACGCCCGACCTGCAGGCCGGCCTGCCGCTGCTCGGCATCATGTGGATGATCGGCGGTATAAATCTGCACAGCAGGCCCAATTGCCGTTCCTTGCCCGATTTTGACCTCTACCACGTCAAGAATAACGCAGTTGAAGTTGATGTAGGCATTGGCTCCAATGCGGATATTGAATCCGTAGTCGCAAAAAAAGGGCGGACGGATGACCGTTCCGCGCCCAACCTCTCCCAGCCGCTCGGACAAAAGCTCATGCCAATGCCCCGTGGTCTGCCCCAGCGTATCATTGTACCGCTTGAGCCAAGCCCCGGTGGCCAACAGGTCAGCTTGGATCTCCGGATCCGCCGCATTGTAAAACTCGCCTGCGAGCATCTTTTCTTTTTGGCTACGCATCATAGTCTCCCGTCAGGTCGTGTCCCGTACAGTGATGCAGGAACGCACATCAAACTGCCTCGGCAACTTTGTAACTCGGTCTTGCCGGGCGCGCGGTCGGTCACGAGCCGGGGCGACAGTTTCGTCTCGACCAACTTCCGCGAATTTGGATATCGCAGATCAACCGGTCGCAGGGGCCAATACCTGACGAGGTCGGCAACTGTCCAGCGGTCGAACTCACTTTCATGCCCATCTCAGATTGCGTGATATCGAGCGGTAAGCCATCAGCTAATGTATCGACCAGGTCCCGCCAGCGGAGATCTGCGCGTCGCCTCTACGCATGCTGGCGTGTCACCAATAATACATCGATTATTTCTGGATCCAGGCACGTCGAATTGATTTGCCTTGCGGTGTAGAGCGAAGTTACTAGCCATAGGATTACTCCTTTTTAGTTTGTCAGTCGCAGAGCCCCAGTATGACTACGTGGTAGAAAGCACACGGCCGGAATCTTGGCAGCGCTGTTCACACCCACTTCGTAAGCCTGGCCGATGGGCTCGCCAGAGCACCAATGCTTGACCTGCTCCAGCTCTTGCTCGGCGGGTTGTTTCAGAGACGCTTGATCTCGATACCGCGTTTTCTCAGCACGTAGCCGATCTGGCGCGGGGTCAAACCGAGCAGGCGCGCCGCCTTTGCCTGCACCCAGCCACACTTTTCCATGGCAGCAATGACCGTATCGGCATCGGGCACCCTACCACGACTCGTGGCAGGGCCTATCGGCGCTTGCCCGTCGCCGACGGGCGGGGCGGCACAGGCGGCGGAAGGCTGGATCGTAGTCGACTTCTCTGACGTCGGCGGTCCGTTCTTCCACAGCGCCGCGGCCAAGCACTGATCCGCGTAACAGGCAAAGTCAGTTCTGAGGATTGATGGACCCGTCGCCAGAACTGCCGTCCGTTGAACGCAGTTTTCGAGCTCTCGGATGTTGCCTGGAAATTCGCAGTTCATTAGCACCTCAATCGCTTCGGGAGCGAAGGTCAGCGTGTGATCATTCTCAGTATTGAAATTCTTGAGAAACTGAGCGGCCAAGAGCGGAATATCACCTCGCCTTTCGCGCAATGCCGGCACGCGTAAAGTGACGACGTTGATGCGATAATAGAGGTCTTGCCGGAACTCCTTGCGTTGAACTGCCGTTTCCAAGTCCCTGTTCGTTGCGGCAATCACGCGAACATCAACTTTAATGGTGTGGTTGCTGCCGACGCGCTCAAACTCCTGCTCCTGCAGGACACGCAGCAGCTTAGCCTGGAACGAACCTGATATTTCGCCAATCTCGTCCAGAAACAATGTGCCTTTGTCGGCAGCCTCAAAGCGCCCCTTGCGCAAACTGCTCGCGTCGGTGAAGGCACCCTTCTCATGACCGAACAAGTCAGATTCCAGAAGCGTCTCGGTGAGCG
This sequence comes from Mesorhizobium sp. M2A.F.Ca.ET.067.02.1.1, assembly GCF_004023285.1. Lineage (NCBI taxonomy): Bacteria > Pseudomonadati > Pseudomonadota > Alphaproteobacteria > Hyphomicrobiales > Phyllobacteriaceae > Mesorhizobium > Mesorhizobium sp. M2A.F.Ca.ET.067.02.1.1. The sequence continues at coordinate 66,904 of NZ_RZSB01000002.1, read as the reverse complement.
CCGCGCAATTGACCTTGATGAAGGGCTGCTTGGCGCGAGGCGAGAGCTCGTGAATGGCTTTGGCAACCAGCTCCTTACCGGTTCCGGATTCACCTCGCAACAGGACCGTAGTCTTCGCCTTGGCCACCTTGACAAGGTGCTCACGCAGCTTGCGCAGCGCCTGACTATCGCCAAGCATCTCCTTGCTGATCTTTTTACGTTCCATTTGGCAGCCCATCCCACTCCGCCACCCGCCGGTAGAACTGCACTGGACGGTGAGCTGTGTTGTATTTCGTCATCATCATTCTCGATCTCACCTTTGTTGCTTCGAAATTTTCGGCGCGCGGACGCCCTCGGCAAATGGCAATGGCGCCTGAGCATCGTTGCCTTTCACCAGGACGAGCGTCTTCCTCCGCGCGGGCGCTCGCAATATGCGGTTTGCGCAGGCCTTTACTCGACCGGTCGCTGTTCTGTCCGGCTTCTGCCGCACCGCAGCCTGCAAACTCATCCTTGACAAGAAAGGAGGGGAGTCAACCGAGCTCTCCTTGCATTTATGCAAGGAAAATTGTCAGTTTGATAGAATTCTATCAAAACGGCAGAAACGCCCCGCCCCAGTTTGGCTGTACCTGCGGCGTTCAGCGTACGTGACGACATGTGCGGACTTGTCCCAATTGCCATCCGAGTTGTGCGGAACAGTAGCTGCTGCGCTGTTCGCTTCAACCGCGTGAGGCCGGAGACAGTAGAGACGGCGGCTCGTCGAGCGAGGTTTCATTGTTCGGCTACTAAACCGGCTGTCCTTTGGTGGGAGTTGGTTTCGCCCAAGTTCTGGGCCTGGGGGCGTCTAGCCCGTTTCGCCGCACAGGCTCCTTCCACATCGTCGAGGCCGAGAAGGAGGGACCCCACAGCTCTCCCTGTATCACAATGCCCCGCCCCTCAAGCAGCTAGATACGACAGGTGACCTCAAATGAGGCGTCTTGCATGGCTTCTACACCTGCCTGAATGCCAGAACTGCGTTCGTACCGCCCATGGCGAAGGCGTTGCTCATGGCGACGCGCACCTTGCGCTCGCGCGGCACATTGGGTGTGATGTCGAGGTCGCAAGCGGGATCTGGCTCGCGATAGTTGGCGGTCGGCGGCACGACGTCCTCTTGGATTGCCATCACGCAGGCGATCATTTCAAGCGCGCTCGCTGCGCCGAGGCAATGCGCGTGCGTGGACTTGGTGGAAGAGATGGACATCGAATAAGCGTGGTTTCCAAACACACGCTTGATCGCCGCCGTTTCAGTCTGATCATTGCTTTTGGTACCGGTGCCGTGCGCGTTGAGGTAGTCGACGTCCTCGGCATTCAGCCCGGCATCGGCAAGGCAGGCGCGCATCGCCGACGCTGGCCCCTCGACAGATGGCGCGGCAATGTGGAAGGCATCGGCGGAAAGGCCGACGCCGGCGATCTCGGCAAGAATTGTGGCACCACGCCTCGTGGCATGCTCGTAGCTTTCCAGCACGGCCATGCCCGCACCCTCGCCCAGCACCAGGCCCTTCCTATCGGCGGAGAAGGGCCGGCAGGTATCGGGTGAAAGCACGCGCATTGCTTCCCATGCTTTCAGCACGCCCCATGCGAAGGGTGCGTCGCTGCCTCCGGAAACCATTACGTCGGCCCGGCCCAGCTTGATCTGGTCCACCGCCGAGGCGATCGCATGGTTGGCCGAGGCACATGCGGAGGTCACCCCGAAGACCGGCCCGCGCAAGCCGAGGCTCAAGCTAAGATGGACGGAAGCGGCGCTGGGCATCACCTTTACTCCAGTGAAGAGTTCAGCACGGATTGCGCTACCCAAAAGCAGTGAGCGGTAAGTTTGTTCTGTTGCGTATGAACCGGTAAATCCGACGCCCACTGTCGCGCCGAAGCGATGGGCATTCCCCTCGTCCCAGGAAAGTCCGGCCTGCCGCATGGCTTCGCGCGCTGCAAGCACGGCGAGCAAGCTGAAGCGGTCCATGGAGATGAGATGCCCCCGGTTGATGTCGTGCTGGGGCAGCGCCTTGATCTCAGCGCCGGTCATGCCCTCCAGGTCATGAAGCTCGGAATTGGCGATCGGGCCGATGGCGGAGCGGCCTTCGCGCATCTCTTTCCACATAGAGGCGGCGTCGGTGCCCAGTCCGCACAGGCCGCCCACTCCGGTGATAACGACGCGCCTGTCCATTCAAGCCTCCTTCGCAAGCAAGCCGCGGACGGCTTCCACGACGTCGCCGACATTCTTGAGATTGGACCAGGCATCGGCCGTGTTCATGTCGATCTTGATGCCGTAGGCCTGCTCCACATCCCAGAGGACGTCCGCCAAACCCAGCGAATCAAACCCGAGCGCGTCCAGTTCCGTGGCGATTGTTATCTCGCCGACGAATGACGTAGGCATTCCCTCACCGCTCTCCGACTCGGCGCGTTTCTTGATCAGGGCAATGACGTCCGTTGCGAATTGATCGGCCATTCTGTTTCCTGTCTTTCTTTCCCGCGTTTCGACCTGGACGCGGCTCAGTTCCTGAGGCGCGCCGCGTCGCGAAAGCCATCACGCTTGGGCAACTGACAAAGCCCAATGCTCATAAAGCCGGATCAGGTCCGGCCGGTGTGTGGCGTAGGTGCAGTATGACGATGTGAGCCGCTACACCGTGCGCGTCTCCCAGTCTGTCCATAGACTCGGAAGAAGTCGGACCCGGTCAGTTGCAACTCCCTTTCCCAGCACTCCACTGCCCGGTAGAGCGCATGAAAAATCTCCTTTCGGGCGGTTTCTGTTCTGCCCATGCAGGATTCCAGAACATTGATGAAATCGTTTGTTTCGATGAAAGGCATCCACACTTTGGATGGTTGACACGCGTTTCAAAGATCGTGAACTACATCTCGTCGTTGTGCTCGACGCACTCCCGACAGAGCGCAACCTCATGGGCGCGGCATGCAGGATTAACCGAGCCCAGCCGGTCATGAGTGCGGCCGGCCGGGTCGGGCGATAGGCAGTCATGCCCTGCCCTTCCTGCGGGTCAAGCACTCCGAAAAAACATTTCCCCCATAAATGCTAGATCTTCCGTTGCCTTTTCGCGGGCTTCTGCGTGAGGTGAGGCACGCCATCCATGGCATGTGGCACACGCACGCGATGCCAGTGCACGGTCGTTTTCTCGGCAAGGCCGTTCTCTACCTCGACCCGCACGCGCTCGCCCTGACGGACCCGGATTTCCGGGCCTGGAACGGGCCTTCGGCGCGCAATCGAGCCCGGTTCACCCGGCCCAATGGCGTCCACTTTGGGGGCGCATGCACTGCAGACCCGCTGGACCTGATCCGGGAGAGGATGGGCGCGGCGATTGGAATAGCTATGAAAGCGCATCGGACCGTGGAACTGCGCGCGCAGACTTTCGGAGGAAGGCTCGCTTTTAAACGTTATCGTGCAACTCTGACCGTTCTTCGCCTTGGCGGGTGCCGCGGAAGAATCCCGGGTTCTGCGAGCGCTGCGAGAACACCTGCGGTCGATCCTGTACCACAATCTCGCGAAGCTCGATGCTCTCTACAAACGATGTCTTGGATTCTCACGCCCTTATTTCAGCACTTCGCTCGCTTGCCCGACTCGGCCGCGGTCAGCCTTCACCGCCAATTTTATTGGCGCAGCGACGTTCCTATCGGTTCAGGCGAAGCTTCTTGAACCTGCCGCTCTCTCGTTGCCCTGGCACGATTAATCGTCCTCTCAGTCTGTCATTGGCGGAGTCGCTCCTGAGGCGCGCGCCGGCGAGTTCGAGGAGCGCGTGGCTATCTCCTCGGTCCAGCCGGATTCCGCTGCGCGCTCAGCCAATTCCTGGAAGGCCGATTCCAAGGCGAGCTGGCATTGAAGGCCGCGGTCCGGATGGTCGACTAGCTTGGTTCCACGATCGCAATGCTTGATCGCTTCATTGCAGGCCATGGGCTCTCGCCCTCTCCTTTTGCCACACGAGGCGCCAGCTCACGTGTTGTGCGCCCCGGCAACCGCTTTCACCAGCCGCTCCAGCGATCCCGCGCGCTCCAGCTCCGCAAAGAATGATGCGGCGTGACGCTACCCAGCCGGTGCTTCTCGGCCATTTGCACACATAGGGATAGTCGACCATGAAATCGGACCGAGGCGAGGCGTTGGACGTTTCAGTCTTGGTCTGAATGCGCCGCCCACGAGCCGATCGGCCTTCTCGATGATTTGGCGCACCCTCGTTGTCGACAAGCCATGTTCCTGAGCCAGGTCGGCGAAACTCTTGCCCTTCAGAAAGCCGTCGACCAGGGCTATGTTCCTATCGACGGTCGGCTAAATCCCAGCAGGCGCGCGCAGTTTTCCGGCATCATTCCGTTTGTTCATCCGCTTGTCCGCGCCCCCTGCAAATCCTACCGGGCCAAATCGGTGCTTGGAAGACCCACTCATGTCATGGCCTCGGGAAAGTACAAGGCCGACGGTTATGTGAATACGAAAGATGCTGGCGATCACCATGATCGTTGGTGACCGCTGACCTCCCCAATGTCGGCTTCGACGGCACACCGGGAGCTCTCGGCAATGTTGAATAATTCCGTTTGAAGATGGTTGACTTCGTCGTCGAGGCTCGATCCATCAGGATCGGTATCGACGATTCTATATTTGAGAAACCCAAATTCGTTTGACTCGCGCAATTCGCTGTACGGCGTATCATCGCAAGCGCGGGATTCCGACATCCTGCGAAGTGCCCGCGTTGCTGGAATCGATTTTGCGGAAGTAAAAAGGCCCCGGCGCTGGGTCGGCGCGCAGGGCCTTCAGGCATGTACGAGCTACCAGCATGTCCAGTTATGATCGTGCGCTATCATAATGAACAAACGGTGAATGATCGCTATCCGAGGTGCAGGGCGGGCGAGATGGTGGGGCGGTGGGGGACCTGTACCGCTGCAGCGGGGCCACGAGCAGCGACTCGAGCCATGCGCCACGCTGCAGGACCTCGATTTCGGGCCAAGCCTCGAGCCCGCAACTCGCCTTGCTTCTCGGAAATCATAAGGCTTTGTGGGGCGGTTAAGCAGCGCGATATGGCCGCGGCGATACGAAGTTTTCATCTTTACCCTGTTCAGACGGTCAGGCTGCCTTCGCCGCCGGCTTGGCTGCCTTGACATGGGTTATACTGCGGCGACCGTCGACGCCGATCGGAACGTCACCGTCAACCGTAGCGCGACGCACAACCCGGTGCTGGTCGCCATAGTCGTTGACCGCATAATGCTGGTTAGCACGGTTGTCCCAGATAGCGACGTCGCCTACTTGCCAGCGCCACCGCACGGTATTTTCCGGGGCAGTGACGTAGGACTGGAACACCTCGTAGAGTTTGGCGGAATCGCTCTTGGAAAGGCCGACGAGGCGCTGCACGAAATTGCCGAGCAGCAGCGACTTCTCCCCGGTTTCCGGATGGACGCGCACGACCGGATGCTCGGTCTCGTAGATCGTCGATGTGAAAACTTCCTCGAAGTGCTTCTTCTCTTCGGCTGTGGCGCGCGGGCGCACGGCTGCGTAGTCGTAGGCATTGCTATGAATAGCCCACAGATTGTCCGCCAATATTTTGAGCGGCGCCGGCAGATTCTCGTACGCGGCGTGCGTGTTGGACCAGATCGTGTCGCCCCCCGCCGCCGGAATGACGACGCCACGTAGGACCGAGAATTTCGGATAGGCATCGACGAAAGTCACATCGGTATGCCACTGGTCTGCCCTGCCACCGCCACGGCCGGAATCGAGATTGAGGATTGAGGCCGTGCCGGCTGCCGGCCCCTGCGTGGGATGAGGTACAAGGTTACCCAGACGCCGCGCGAACAATTCCTGCTCCGCATCGTCGAGATGCTCCTGGCCGCGGAAGAAGATCACCTTGTGTTTTAGAAGAAGCTGGTTGATGGCTGCTATCGCTGCGTCCGAAAGGTCTCCACCAAGGCGAACTCCTCTGATTTCAGCTCCAACACGGCTGGTCAGCGGTACAACGTCGGAGTCAGGAATTCTCTTCGTCAAGCTCGAAAGCCAAAATCCCGGCGGATCGATCAAGGATCGCATTGCGTTGTCGATGATCGTTAATGCCGAACAGCGTGGCCAGCTCGCGCCGGGCGGTACAATCATCGAAGCGACCGCTGGCAACACAGGGCTCGGCCTGGCCTGGCGGCACGAAGCGCGTGATCGCGTGTCCAAAAGCTGACAGCGTCAGACAAATGTCAGGTTCATTACAACCAACATCTGGGCACTGACGAGGTTTTTCGAAGCAATGGGCGCTAACTGCGCGCTGAGCGCGTTGGCATGGCTTTTGAGACTGAGTGACTGTGACTGCACTTAATGGGGCAAGACGAGCGATGCGCTCCTCCCTGAACCCGTGTGCCGTCTCTGAGAGGAAACCAGCTCGTGCAGAAACCTTTGGAAATAGCTTTGGACCGCAACGTGGTATTGCAGATGGAGTCCCCGGCTCCTTCGATTAGAGTCGAGAACTGGCTGCATGGCGAGCCCCTCACGAGCTTTGAGCCCGGCAAGTGTACATAGTCGAATTTTGGGCAACTTGGTGCGGCCCATGTGTGGACGGGATGCCCCATCTGATCCAGCTGCAGGGCGTCGCCAGGCGCGCCATCTGGACAGCAGGAGCTGGACTATGGGCAAGGTAACAGGCTTTCTCGAAATCGACCGGCAGGTGCACAAGTACCAGCCGGCCTCCGACCGCATCCGGCATTTCCGTGAATTCACGCTGCCGATGTCGGACAAGGAGGTCGAGAAACAGGCCGCGCGCTGCATGGATTGCGGCATTCCGTTCTGCCATGGGCCGACCGGCTGCCCAATCCACAACCAGATCCCGGACTGGAACGATCTCGTCTACAATGGCGACTGGGATAGCGCGATCCGCAACCTGCATTCGACCAACAATTTCCCGGAATTCACCGGCCGCATCTGCCCCGCACCTTGCGAGGAAGCCTGCACGCTGAACCTCGAGGACATTCCCGTCGCCATCAAGACGGTCGAGCAGGCGATCGCCGACAAGGCTTACGAGACCGGCCATATCAGGCCCTATCCGCCGGAGAAGAAGACCGGCAAGCGCGTCGCCGTCATCGGCTCCGGCCCGGCCGGCATGTCGGCTGCCCAGCAGCTCGGCCGCGCCGGCCACGACGTCCATGTCTATGAGCGCGAGAGCCGGCCCGGCGGGCTGATGCGTTACGGCATTCCCGACTTCAAGATCGAGAAGCACTATATCGACCGGCGCATCGAGCAGATGCAGGGCGAGGGCGTCACCTTCCATTGCGGCGTCAATGTCGGCGTCGACAAGCCGGTTGCCGAGCTGCTCGCCGAACATGACGCGGTGCTTTATTGCGGCGGTTCCGAAACGCCGCGCGCGGCCGGCATTCCCGGCGACGATCTCGGCGGCGTGCATGACGCGATGCCCTATCTGGTGCAGCAGAACAGGCGTGTCGGCGGCGAACCGATCCAGTCGGTGGCGTGGCCGTCGCATCCGATCCTCGCCGGCGGCCAGCATGTGGTCGTCGTCGGCGGCGGCGATACCGCGTCCGACTGCGTCGGCACCGCCTTCCGCCAGGGCGCGGTCCGCGTCACCCAGCTCGACATCCGTCCGCAGCCGCCGGAAAAGGAAGACAAGCTTTCGGTCTGGCCCTACTGGGCGACCAAGATGCGCACCTCGTCCTCGCAGGCCGAAGGCGCCGAGCGCGAGTTTCAGGTGGCGACGCTCGAGTTCATCGGCGAAGACGGCCAGCTGACCGGGGTCAAATGCTGCGAGGTCGACGAAAAGCGCAAGCCGATCGCCGGCAGCGAATTCGTCATTCGTGCCGATCTCGCGTTCATCGCCATCGGCTTTGCCGGGCCAGCCGCTCGCGGGCCGGTGTCGGAACTGGCCGGCCAGATGAAGATCGCCATTGACAGCCGCCGCTCGAAGAATGTCGAGGCCAATGACCGGGACTACAGGACCAGCGTCGAAAAGCTCTATGCGGCGGGCGACGTGCGGCGCGGCCAGTCGCTGGTCGTCTGGGCGATCCGCGAGGGCCGCCAGGCGGCGCGCGCCATCGATGAGGCGCTGATGGGATCGAGCGTGCTGCCGCGCTGAGTCCGTCTCGAGACCCTACTTGTGCGGCCACCTGAAGGCGCTTTCCGCCCTTCCGCTGCCCCGGGCAGCTTACGGACTGATCGCCGTGGTCGTTTCGGTTGTGGCCCCGGCCGCAGGCTGCCGCCTTGGCGGCCAAGAAAAATCGTCGGCGCGGCCGGGCGAAGCAGCGCTGGGTTTAAGTGCTTGGGGTGACACGGCGTGATCTCCGCCGTTGGCGGGAACAGGGCAGTGCAATAGTACTGCCCTGTTCCTTTTGATCAGAGGCCAGTGCGGATTTCTTCGGCAAGCGCCCTCAACGTCGTCTCGACGTCATCGCCGTTTGCCATCTTCTGCATCGCCACGGCCCATGCGTTCATGGCTTCGCCGAAGCCGACACGCGGTGTGAAAGCCAGCGCGGCTTGATCCTGTATCTTTTTGAAGCTGTCAACGAAGTTGTTGAACTCGGGCTGCGAAGCGTACTTAGTCTAGGTATCGTCCTGCCAGGTCGACGTGCGCGGCGGATTGACGAGCTGGCCAGCAAGGGCACCCTTGAGCGCCACCTGCTTGGAGGTGGCCCACGGGATGAACAGCCAGGCCGTGCCCTTCTTTTCGGAAGCCGCGTTCATGGCGAGAGCCCAGATCCAGATGTCAGAATCCAAGCTCGTGGCGCTCGGTGCGTGCAGCGGCGGAGCGAAGGCGATCTTGCCGGATGCCGGCTTCCCCGCAACATCGTTCCAGAAGCCGAACATTTTTGAGTCGATCGTCATCGCGGTGCGGCCGGACGAGATGCCGTCCACGACCTGGTTCCAGTTATCATTGGCGAAGGAAGGAGCCGCGCACTTCTTGATCATGTCCGAATGTAGTCGTATCCAGCATCGGTAAGCTTCGGATCACTCAGGTATTTGTCCAGCAGGCGCCACTCGGAGCGAGGTCCTACGCGGGCTGAATGCCAGTGCCGAACACATCCCATGCTGGCGACTTCGTCGTCAGTTGGATCGTCATCTTGTTCCAGTAAGAATCGTCTGGGTAGAGTTCCGGCGTGACCTTGATGCCGGGTCAGCTTCTCGAACTCCGGAAAGTTGCGCAGCGAGAGCATCCGCATAGGGGTGGATGTCGTAGGCCCAAGTTATGCTGGTCCCTTCGAATTGACGCCAGTTCACGGTGTCGGCAGCGGCCGAATTAGTGAGCGATGCCGAAACGGCAAGAAACGCCAAGTCAAAAGCAAGCTGTTTGCGTAGCGACGCGCACCTGTAACGAGTACGGGGAATGAGCGACCCATGTAATCCTCCCTGGGGCATTTTGCCAATTTTTGGGTCCACTCCTCCATCCCGAGTTTGCTCATAGCCACAATAAGCGGTTTCCAACGACCTCGCTCTGAATGCACCAGGCCAACTGGGTAAAAACGGGTAACCGGCACTTAAAGGCGATGTAGTATCGCCACCAGAAATACTGCTCCGTGGTGCTGGCCTTTGCCTGGGGGCGCAACACGGCAACTACCCGCTCAAAACGGTTGGTCCTCTACCTCTTATTCACCGTCGCTTTCCTCGCGGCCTAACCCGGCCGGAATATCCGTTGCCAGAAAAAGGCCTCGCGGCCGGTTCGAGGCGCATCCCTCCTCCGAAGCAGCACGCTCAAGTATCGTCACAAGCCCCGAGCGCTTCGCGTTCGGCGATGTCCAAATTCCGACAATGTCGGATACAGTCAGATCTACTGGATTGCGTTTGAATGGTTTTCTCATTTGGCACAGTACATGCGGGTCATCCGCAAAACACGTGACCGACCAACAAGAGTTCGCATGATCACCTTACCACAACATACAGCCGCCGCGGAACAATCACTTGGCCCCTGATCGCCCGCCCCGGCACCACAACCGGAGTCATCGATGTTCTGACAGGCTGCCCAAGGATACCTGCTGCAACAGGGCTTGCCCTGGTGACGACCACTCCGGCTCCGCCGGTTACCGACGAGGGCAAAGTGACGGATTTCCTGCTTTTCAACGGCATGGAGGTGGCTGTCATTCCCGACCACCGCGCCGCTCGTCACCGATATGGTCTGGTGCAGGATCGGCAGCGCGGATGAGCCGCCGGGGATATCTGCATGTCTTCGAGCATCTGATGCTCAAGGCGCCTCATGACGAGCACGGCTCCGTCGCCTGGAGAGATTGAACCCAAAGGGAGATTCAGATGTCTGAAGCGAATCAGGAAAAGTTGGACGCATTCTTGGGGAAAATGGTCGGCGATCTCGGTGCGATCGCAACGGGCGCGGGAGTCCTGCTGGGGGACAGACTCGGCCTGTTTAAGGCATTGCGCGAAGGCGGCAAGATGACGGCCGCCGAACTTTCGACACGCACCGGCACCCAGGAACGCCTCGTAAGGGAATGGCTTTCCGGGCAGGCGGCGGCGGGTTACGTCGACTACGATGAAGCGAGCGACAAATTCTATCTCAACGCCGAGCAAGAGCTGGTGTTCGCTGATGAAGACAGCCCGGCCTTCATGGCAGGCGCATTCGAGTTCCTGTCCGCGCTGTGGCTCGATGAAGAAAAGGTGAGGCAGGCATTCCAGTCCGGCAAGGGCGTCGGGTGGCACGATCATAGCGCGTGTCTGTTTCGCGGTACGGAACGGTTCTTCCGTCCAGGCTACAATGCCAATCTGATCGACTCCTGGCTGCCGGCCTTGGAGGGCGTCGTCGAGAAGCTCGAACGCGGCGTGGACGTCGCGGATGTTGGATGCGGTCATGGTGCATCGACCGTGCTCATGGCACAGGCCTTCCCCAATTCGCGCTTCGTCGGCTTCGACTATCATGCCCCCTCGATTGAGCGCGCCCGCAAGGCGGCCGAGGTAGCCGGCGTCGGCGTTAACACGCGGTTCGACGTGGCGGCCGCCAAGAGCTATCCCGGAACGTATGACCTCGTCACATTCTTCGATTGCCTTCACGACATGGGCGACCCGACGGGCGCCGCCACCCATGTCCACGGATCGCTCAAGCCGGACGGCACGTGGATGATCGTCGAGCCGTTCGCGCATGATCATCTGGCGGCGAACCTCAATCCCGTCGGCCGCGTTTACTATGCCGCTTCCACTTTCGTGTGCACGCCCGCATCCGTGTCGCAGGAAGTCGGGCTCGCGCTTGGAGCCCAGGCCGGTGAGGCGAGGCTGCGCAAGGTTGTGACCGGCGGCGGCTTCAAGCGATTGCGTCGCGCCGCGGAGACACCGTTCAACATGGTGCTGGAGGCCCGCCCTTAGCGTGGCCGTCGCCAGAAATTGCAGCTCATCGCATTTGATTGAAGATCACCGCCAAAAATCCGGACGCATCGGGGACATTTTCAAGGCGCCTGGGTTCACGCAGAGGTCGCTGCCGAGTTGTGTGCCAAGAGTCCCATACGTTGCGGCTCAGAAAGGACCCGACGCACGGCTACGAACATGCCCATAGTGATGGCCGCTATAATCACATATGCCCACCATGGCGCGTTCACAAAGCTGGTAAGCCACGTCGCACCGAACGCGCTTACGACAAAAACGAGAGCCTCGATAAAATGACTGAGCCTGTACACATTCAGTCGTCTCATCCTCATACCACCCATCCAAAGACTGAGCTTGTTGCGCTACTGCGACAGAGCCTAACATATTGGAGAGCGCTCACTATTTCTATGCTAAACAGTCTCGCCTGAGTATATGTTTTGAGTCGCTAATTATGGAATTCTGCCAGTCTGCATTTCCCCTGATCTGATGTAGAGCAGCTTCTAAGTGGGAATTAGTCCCCCATCGACCGGATCGGGCGACACGAACATGCGCTGAAGGCTTGGCGGAACGGCTACTGGGACCATGATGCTACTCGAATGCAAGATCGTGTCAGAACGTCCCGGGAAGGCTGCAGGCAGGGGATGTCAGGTCAATCAGCCTATAGATATGATACCGCCCATTCGCTGAGACTTCACGATGGGCATAGGAGGTGGGAATTCGTGCCTTGAGATGGACGCGGCTGTCGGAGCAGGCGAGCACGGCAGCAGCGATGGCCTGAACCTTCGGGCCGCTGACAAAAACGTTCACCACCGCACGCGAGCCGAACCCGTCGAGATACGTCTCGAAAGCATCGAGGTGGGCCATCAGCCCGAAAGCCTGGATGTCGCGAACTTCGCCATCTTCGAGCCGGTGGGTTTCACGTACCTTGGCCACCTGTTGATCGAGCAAAGCATCGATATGCGCATTCTTCTCGCTTCTTGGGACGAGGAGCGAGATCCGTTCCGGACTGACGATATCGATCAATCCGTAGAATACGTCGGCATCTCCTCCGATCCCCACGAGCAGGACTTTCTCTTCGCCCATTCCTCCGCTGCCTTGAAGATGAGGGACGGTGACGTATCGGTCCAAGCCGCTGGAAAAATCCTCTTTGCCGATCGCGTTCCCGTAGATACCTTCGGCGTACCCGAATTCGAGAGACTGAATCGACATTTTCTTGAATGCCACCGCAATCAGCCATTGGATGTAGATTCGCGGCATCGTCGAGCACTCGACGAAAACCTTCCGCAGGCTTCCTTCGTATGAGCCACATGAAGCGGCCATCTGAGTGAGCAGGTGATCGAGGAGATTGATGTTCTTCTGATACTCGATGGAAGGCTCGAGGGTGATCGCAGTCACTTCGACGCCCCATCGGGTACCCATAGCGATGAGCTTTCGCCGGTTTTCTTCGACGGCTGGGACGTTCGCTTCCTTCAGAGCAAAGTCCAGAACCACGATTTTGCCGACCTTCAGGTCAAGATGGTTTTCGAACGCGGCGAAACGCGTTTCCCATCCAAGCGCGACGATCGCGATATCTGCCTCCATCGTTTCGCAGGTACCTGCATCTCTCGCCTTCTCAGTGACGGCCAGATGGCCGAAGACTCGATACTCGACAGTTGAAGCGGTCATTCGAGATCGCTCTCGAAAAGCGAGTGCTGGAATTCGGTCTTGAGTGCGGGCCGCGCGACGAGCTCCTTAAACACCGAGTCGGCCCAGTCTTCTGGGAGCCGATGCCTGGTAAAAAGCAGGTCGACCATCTGCGCCGCAGGGATTGTGTTGATTTCGTACGGGCCGCGATAGGAGAACCCGAAGTAAGGTGCAAATCGCCGATGCAATCTGATCAGCATCTCCTTCGATGCGGGGTCGGCGCGGTCCACCTCAAAGTTGCCGGCGGCGGAGACCTCCCGGATAAACCCATCCCTTTCCGCCCGACGCAGGACCTCGTCCAGTTTTCCGCTGGGTTGCTCCAGTCGGTTCACCAGCGAGCGCATTTCCTTTAGATCAACCCTGAAAATGCCTCTCTCTGTCGTTCCTAGAGCATTTTCTTCGGCAAACTCTGTCTGGAGGCGAGCGGTCAGGTAACCCAACGCCCGCACCATGCGCACGCTCTCTTCTTCGTACGGATGTGAAAGCGCCTGAAGTCCATCAAGCTTCCGTTGAGAGGCGGCGTTCACAGCCTGTCTCTGCTGTTCGAGATGAATCTGTAAATCCGAGTTGATGAATTCCACCAGTTTTCGTGGATCACTGGAACTCGGAACACTGCGGCGGAAGATCTCTCCCATTATATCAAGGAAATCGCGTATACAGACGTCGCTCAATGATGTGATGATCTGGTGCCCTACGTACGGGTAGTCATGCAGACGCAGCATCTGGCACGCTTTCAGAAAAGCCCATCCCTGTTTCCGGGCGATCGACCTCTTCAGATTTGAAGCATCCGCCTTGCTCATGGGCCGGCGCTTGATTTCCGGGTTCATGAGCGCGAGCGCCAGCCCTTCGGCATAAGGGCGCGCTTTTCGATCAAGAAGGAATTGCTGCTGATCCGCCGTCCTCAAATTCACGGAGAGGAATTCACGTGCTGCATCAGCGAGTGCCACAAGCTCTTCTCTGCCCTCGGAATGACCCGATATGATAACCCGCTCGATGATGTCATTGACGGAAAGCCGCCCCAGCCGGTTTTTGAGCGAAAACGCGCTGAGCGCATCGTTGCGCTTGAGATCACTCCGCAGATGGTCAGGAAGCGCATAGTAGAGCCGAAGCGACGACACGTTCTCGCACAGCGTGGCGAACTCCCTCGGATCGACTGAATCAAGATTCTCGACGTCCCGGTCAGCATTCGAGAGCGACTGGCCGGGTATGATCGTCCGGATCGTGTCGTAAAGGCCGCCGATGTAGGCGAGGACCCATTTCACATTGCCGCGCGTCTTCCTCACCAAGGTGTTCAGGAACTGCTGTTGGAGCGGTGTCAGTGCCTCACAGTCGTCAATCAGGATCTTGAAGAAGGGCGCCCTGTCACCGGCGAAAGATGGGCCATTTAAAAGTGGGGTGATCGCGGTCGCGACCTTGTTAATGATCGCGCCAGGGTCTGTCGCTCTGAAGCCGGTCGCTCCCTCATCGGCGGCAAAGAAGAACGCGTTGAAGCATTCGTCGACGTACCGGGTTATCCCACCCCGCAGCTCATCTATGCTGAAGAAGTCGAGACGGGCAGGTTGGGGTATGAAGTGCAGCACTTCGCGATGCAGTGCCAAGGCGACGTCCCTATCTTCAGAGGCCCGGTATTTCAAGTGGCTGTCGCGTCTGAGCTGGCTGATGCTCTCGAGCAGGCGTTCGACTATCTTCAGCTCCAGATAGTGAGAGAAGATTACGAATTGCCGCGGGATCACGGCGGCCGTGTCGAAGCGTATCCGCTCCGGAATGAGGTTCAGAACCGCGTTGTCGATTAGGGGCGAAAATGTCTCATTGAGCTGGAAGAAGACGCCATACCAGCCGAGCTTGCCGACTTGGTCCGCGAGACTTTTGTCTTCGAGGATATGAACTGTGGAAAGCGAGCGAAGAATACTGGTCTTGCCGCTGCCTCTCGTCCCTGCGACGAAGACCGGCTTGGCGGCGGCAGAAATCAAGGCCGACTTCTGACTGAACCACAGTATCGGGCGACTTTCGTACTCGATCCTGTTGGGGCCGAACGGATTCTCCATCTCTATTCGTCCCTTACCTTAATGCGCCAAGCCGAGTTTGCCTTCGTGAGGCCGTCTATCTCGACGAAGCGCGCCGCTTGGAGCATCAGAAGAGAGTCTTCCAAATCTAGCCCGAGCTCGGCGGAGGCGGCAATCTCAGTGATCTCGTCCCAGAAGAGTAACCCATTCCCGCGCCTGGTGGCATGGTCGCGCAGTCGGCGCATCAGGTCAAACGTGTCGTTGTTCAGAAAGGCCTTGCCGTTGGACATAGTCGAGATGAAGCAATGTTCGCCTTCCATGACCGTCCCGTCGGCGACATTGGTGCGGTAGGGTATAAGTCGGATGCCGACGAGCTCTCCCTGATCGGTCGTGAAGAAGACGAGCTCATTGAAACCTGACTGTATCTCTGGTGCTGAGATGCAGATCAATTTGCCGTCCGGAAACCTTGGATCGTTGACGATCTCGACCGGATCGGCATGTATGTGTCCATGCAGGTAGACGATAGGCTTGTTGCCCTGCAGCAGCTGAGTTCTGACAAATCCGCTGTTGAGCATCTCCGCGTATGGCGTAATGCGCGGAGTCTTTTGTGGCAGCAGATTGTGATGGCCGATCATGATGCCGTAACGCATGTCGGGCTGCTGGAGCAATTCCTGTAGGCCTGCAAGCATCTCACGCGAGATGTATGGCGTGTCCATCTGACCGTAATACTCGTCGTCGGACGCCTCCTTGTCTGGATCGCTGGGAGGTGTCGCGGGCGAATGTCCCGAGGTGTCCGGCGAGCCGAGATCTACAGGTTCTGTAGAAGGACCGAGTGCCTCGAGACGATCACGAAGGAACGCGGGAAGGTTCTGAAGCTCCCAACTGCCTATCGCTGTGTTGACGAGGATGAAGTTTGCGCCTGCGGATCCTGTCGGAAGTCTGAAGTGCACGGGTTGGTCCACGGGAACGGTCTGCCAACCCAAGCGGGCGGCTAAACTCGCCATTTCGCTGAATTTCTCAGTCGGTCCAAGTTCGCGCGCGTCATCACGGTTCACATCGTGATTTCCCGGTACGAATATCAACGGAAGCGCCTTTGAACTGCGCCCCTGTGCGCGGCAGAGCAACGTGAAATGCTGGAATGCCGAAGCAATGAAAGTCTTGTCGCCACGGCTCGTGAAATCCCCCATGAAGGCGATCGAATCCAAGGGCTTCGAAGTCGTCAGCCGCCGAAGCTTCGTCAAGACGGCACGCAGCGAAGACGCGCGTAGCTTCTGCGTTATTTTCGGAGCGAACTTGCTATCCTTGGCATCGATGTTGCTAGAGGAAGGATGCCAATCCGGATAGTGAATATCGCCTACTTGAAGGATTCGCACCCGTCGCATAACTCGCCCCCCCGCCGAGAGCCATAGACTAATCCGTTCGCTTTTGCCAAGCGCGAAACGATCATCCGACCGCATCGCCTGGAAAGCGCGTTTATCTTTTTGTTGGTAATGGAGAGGCACGACGCAATTGTGCCCCCGGTTGCTTGTCTGCCCACCAAATGGGCACTCAATCTGGGCGCATGGCTTATGATTTCTCGAGTTTGTCCCATAACGAGTTTGAGGATTTGGCCCGCGACCTCGTAGGTCGCGAGATCGACAAGCGTTTCGAGGCCTTTCCCGAGGGACCGGACGACGCGATGGATGGTCGACATGCCCTTGCCGGCGGCGACATTGTGCAGGCGAAGCACTACCAGCGGTCAGGCTTCTCGGCGCTGAAATCCAAGATGAAGAGCGAGCGCACAGCCATTGATGGCTTGGCGCCCTCGCGATACTTCCTCGTCACGTCGGCTTCGCCCGCGGCAGGCGGACACCGGCATGCGCAGCAGGATGAAGCCAGTGAGGGCCAGTAATACACGACAATAGTCATTAGGCTAGAGTACAGTCGCCTTGGGAGGCTGTTCGAATTCAATCCGGCGCTTTTCGGCATCCTTTTTTCGTTTGGTGGTGTCGATACGATATTGGTCAATTCCATCAAGATCGCTCTTCATATCGTTTGGTGTTGGAACTGGAATGGCCTTGGCGGACGCCATGTCATGTCCAGAACGCTCCGAAACTCGCTTCATGGCCCAATAGATTCGCTTGTGGTCTTCGTCCTCGACCACCACACCCTTCAGGCTCTGTGTCTTGACATCGCTGTTAAATCGCTCGACGACTTTACCGAGCAGGATTTCTTCAACGAGCCTCTCCCAGGTTTCCCGAAGATCGCTGTAGAAATCCTTCGCTGACCTTCGCCAAGCATCGGTGGTGAAATCAGTGGCGCCGTCGAAGCTCTTCAGGCGCGTCTTGAGAGTCTCGATGCGCTTCGTGACAGACTGTGCGATCCACGGCTCGTCAGTTTCGCTAATCAAGCCAAAACCGGCAGATTCGGACTTGTTGATGTAGTTTCGAACAAGGGGAATCGGCGGATTGGCCTGCGCAGCTGCGTCAACCACCTCGTTGAAGAACAGAAGATTATGGGTGAAAATAATAATCTGACGTCCTGTGGCCGCTTCTTTTACGAGCCTTGCCGCGACCCGCCTGATCCGAACATGGTCGAGAGATGACACGGGGTCGTCGATGATCATGCCTTGACGCGATGTGTCTCCTCCGACCTCGGCTAAGAAACAGGCCAGGGCAAGCGCGCGCTGCTCTCCTTCGCTTAAGACCTTGCTGTTTGAGATCGCTTTTGCCGCGTTGAGCCCGACCTCGAAATAGCTCTGCCCATCTTGACTACGATCATTAACTGCGAACGGGATGTGCGTTAACGCCAGAGTCTCAATCTCGGCGACGACGCGCTTTTCGAGATCCTGCATGACGAGGCTTCGTCGAAGCGACGTCATCTGCCGTGACACCGAGCCTGTTTCGACAGCATCGCAGCATGAGAGAAGCTTGCGCCGCTCTTCGAGATTCGCCAAGCGCGCGAGAACGATGGTGAGATCGTCGCCCAGTTTTTTCCGATCCTTGAGTGTATCGCGACGAGCTCGATCGGTAGCGCGGTTCCCGTCGTCGGCCGCTGCCTTGTCGTCCGTCAGCGCTTCGGCCTCTAGCGCCTCCGCCTCCGTTCGGAGTTTCGATGCAACTGGCGCCGCAAGTTGCGGGAACGCAGCGTACTCGGACAGCGCAGCCGCAACGACAATTGCATCACGCCTTTTACCTGCCTCGACATAATATGCCGAGATCAGGGCCACCATCGCCTTGCGTGCGGCGGACAGATCGCCAAACTCTCCGAGAGCCGCCTCAACCGCCTCCCCGGTCGCAATGGTGAGTCCTTTGATTTGGCGCAGGGCCTCTTCATGGGCAATAGATGCGACTTGCGCCGCCTTATTTGCGGCGCCCGTTACGAAGTCATTGAAGGATTGGATCCGCCCCGCGGCGTCCGCCGTCATCGGCTCCTGGCAGAGCATGCAACGATCGCCTTCCTGATCTGGCAAGTGCTGATGATCGATGCCAGTGACGCTCGCTAAATAGGCTCGTGCATGGTCGAACATATACCGCCAGGGAGAAAGCCCAACGCCGCTCAACGGCATAGTCGCGAACGCTCCTGAGGCGGCAAGTTGTGCAGCCTGCGCTGTAGAATCGGCTGTTGCATATAGATTGCGATAAATCTCGAGGGCCGCCGCTGAGAGAGCCGCGTCGATCTGTTCAGATGCAGTCAGCAGTTTTTCCAAGGCCGCCTTGGCACGCCGACGCTTTGTCGCCATCGTTGAAGGGTCGCTTGCCAGAGCCTGTTCGAGGCCAGCGAGATCAGCCATGTCCTGCTCTGAGAGGGCAGCGAGGTTTTTGATTTCGGCTGCGGAAGGCATCACGTCCTTTGACTTGATTTCGAGACGAGCCAGCAGCTTTACGACCGCGCCGGCAGCTGTGTACCCACTCGGCAATGGTGTCTTTAGGTTCTTTTCGATCGCTTTGATTTCTTCCCGGAAGTCGGCTTCGAGCTCGGTGCGGTGACGTCCATGGCTTTCGAGAAGCGCGATGGCTGCGGGCAGAAAACCGATACGGTTTTGCTTATCGACGTAGAGGCGAGCGTTCGCGGAGTCGAAAACGGAGATCCGTGCAATTGACGCGGGGGGCAGCGTTCCGTCCTTCCAGGTTATGGGGGTCGGTTCCGTAGCACCCTCTTCGAGAAACCGGACAAGCACTTCGGCTGGCGGTTTGGTGCCGATCTCGAACACGTTGCCAAGAAGATCATCCGCCGTCAGACTACGGCAAAGCTTCTTCGCGATCCGGCAATAGCCGCTCTTTCCGCTTCCATTGTCGCCGTAGATAATGGTGATGCCATCGGTGGCGAAACGCAGTTGCTGCTCTTCGGCGAGGCGGTTCAAATGCTTGACGGGGCCGAGTGAGCAAAGCACCGCGCGCGGCTCGTTCGAACTGTTGGCCCTCAAATGCTCCGCCGAGAGCGGAGAGCATTCGGGCAGATCAGCGGTAAATCCACCGACGTGGCGGACCCGAGCTGTTACACCGGCCTTATCCTCCTGCTCGAGGTTGAAGCCCGGCCGCGCGGCGTGTCTTCTTAAGGCATCCCTAATCCAGTCGGGCTGCTTATCCGCCCATTCCAAAAGTCCAACCTCGGCCATTCCTGCCCCCCGAATCTTACCATCATTATACTTATTGATTAGTCCAGATTCGATGAATTCGCTTGTCTGGACAAATTTTCCTCGCGATCGCACATAGAGTGCTGGAGATGTACCCAATAAATGACCTCCCCCCGCGCCGCTAGGTCAGCAAACAAATGCTTCAGCGATCAAACGTCTCCACAACGACATCAGCAATCAAAGGCATTGGACCGCGCGCACGAATTTAGGTAGCCGGCAACGCGTACGAGGAGATAGAGCTGGAAGTGCGTGCCTTTCGATAGTCTATGGGCGGAATTCGACCGCCTCACCGATAGGCCGATCGAGGTTCGCCGTCACTGTCGGGCTGGGTCCGAGTCCGCGATAGGCGCCACGACAGCGCTCGCGATAGGCGCGCAACGCTTGGTCCATGGCGCCCGGACCGCCACACATTTGCGGATGACGTCCTGCCCGTCTTGGGTTTCAGCAGCGTGCGCCGGCGCTCCGATTTCCGCGACTTTTGGATCCCCTCCAATCGTGACGACCGATTATCGCCTGTCTCCATTTCGACCGTTATCTGGGCGGTAACACTTTTAGAAATCTATGCTGCTGGACATAAGCGGCGACCATACCGAGAATTTACTTTCAAATTCTGGCGGCAAAGTTCTATCGTAAATGAAAATAGGGGATGGGGTATGGAAACGAGTTCGGAGACTGGCGATGCTGCCGGTATATCAGCCGCGCCCGTAATAGAAGTCGTGGCGGACATCGCCGCCAGCTTTACATATGCGTCCTTCCAAAATGCTATTCCGGTGATCCGGTCTATCGCGCTCAACAACCCGACCCAGCAGGGTTTCGAAAAATGCACTCTCGAGCTGACATCGAACCCCCCTTTTTTGCGCGCCAAAAGCTGGACAATTGATCGGATCGTTGCTGGCGACCGGCTTCCCTTAAGCGATCGAAAAATCGATCTCGACGCCGGCTATCTGGCCGGTCTCAACGAGGCTGAGCGCGGGGAGATAACGTTGCGCCTAACCTCAGGAGGCGCAGTGCTGGCCGAGCAGCGCGTTGCGGTGCGCCTGCTTGCCCGCGACGAATGGGGTGGCGTCGTCGATATGGCGCAATTGCTCGCCGCATTCGTCATGCCGAACGACCCGGCGATCGCAGGACTGCTGCGTTCCG
This sequence comes from Mesorhizobium sp. M2A.F.Ca.ET.067.02.1.1, assembly GCF_004023285.1. Classification (NCBI taxonomy): domain Bacteria; kingdom Pseudomonadati; phylum Pseudomonadota; class Alphaproteobacteria; order Hyphomicrobiales; family Phyllobacteriaceae; genus Mesorhizobium; species Mesorhizobium sp. M2A.F.Ca.ET.067.02.1.1. The sequence goes on along the minus strand of NZ_RZSB01000002.1, from coordinate 46,194 downwards.
CAGCGGAGCTGCTCGCAGCGCATGGTCATCCTTCCAGCCTCGATGGCTATCAAAGCGGCAATCCGCAACGCGCATTCATGCTGGCGGCCGCAATTTATTCGGCCATTGCTGGCCTATCGCTGCATTATGCAGAGCCACCTGCGAGCTTCGAAAGCCGCGGCCAAAAAATTCGACGTCCCTCAATTATTACGGCAGAAAAGCTGGCAACCTGTCTCGATACCAGTCTGTTATTCGCGTCCGCCCTGGAGGCGACGGGCTTGCATCCCGTCGTTTTGATGTTTCAGGGACACGCGGCCGTCGGCGTCTGGATGACACAAAGGACGCTCGCCAACGCCATTGAACCCGATGCCATGGAGGTCCGCAAGGCGCTGGCATCGCGCGAACTCATCGTGTTTGAGACGACAGGCGTGACGCATCGGCCGGCGATGACGTTGGAGGCTGCCCAACACGCAATCGAACAGCGGCTCGACGAAACGCAGGTAGCCACCTTTGTCGCAGCCATCGATATACGCCGCTCGCGCAGCGGCGGCATCACACCGCTTGCTTCGCACGAACCGACGCGCCGCAGCGTGGATGCAGAGGCGGCAACCGAAATCGCGTTGCCGTTGCCAGCCGCACCGGCCGTGGTAGCCCTGCCGGTCGAGATCGTCGAGGTAAAGCCGACGACAGCGGCCGGACGGATCGACCGCTGGCAGAAAAAGCTCCTCGATTTGACACTGCGGAACCGCCTGCTCAATTTTCCGGACTCCAAGAAGACAATTCCGTTTCTTTGTACTGACGTCGGCTACCTCGAGGACCGTCTGATGGCAGGCGCTTCGATCCGGCTGATTTCGCTCCCCGAACAGAATCCACTGGGCGAGCGGGATGCTGTCCTCTATCGCGAGGTGCACGGACGTGACCTCCAGCGTGGCTTTGCCGCGGAAGCGCTTCTGCGCGACGAGCTCCCGTCGACGCTCGATGGGCGTCAATTGGAATCCCGGCTGATCGATCTTTACCGGCAAGTGCGCAACGATTTTGCCGAGGGCGGCGCGAATACGCTCTTCCTGGCGGTCGGCTTCCTGCGCTGGAAGAAGAAGGCCGAGGACGAGCGCAGCTATCGCGCGCCATTGCTGCTCGTACCGGTCAAAATCGAGCGCCGCAGCGCAACATCGCATTTTACCTTGCGCTTCCATGAAGATGAACCGCGATTCAACGCAACCTTGTTGCAGTTTCTCGAACGCGACTTCGAGCTCAAACTGCCACAGTTTTCCGGTGAGCTGCCCGAGGACGAAAGCGGCGTTGATGTGCCGAGGCTGCTCGGTCTTATGCGCCAGGCAGTGCGCGACGTCCCCGGCATGGAGGTGGTGGACGAGACGGCGCTGTCGACCTTTTCCTTCGCCAAGTTTCTCATGTGGAAGGATCTGGTCGAGCGTACCGATGCGCTGCGCGAAAACCGTGTCGTGCGCCATCTGATCGACACGCCGGAGATAGCTTTCGAGGGCAATGGCGCATCATTCCGCGACGAGCGCGAACTCGACCGGCACTATGCCCCGTCCGACATGGTTTTGCTGCTGCCGGCCGACTCCTCACAGACCGCCGCAAGTCTTGCCGCCGCTGAGGGTCGCGATTTTGTCATCATCGGTCCTCCCGGCACTGGCAAGAGCCAGACCATTGCCAACATGATTGCCAACTGTCTTTCAGTTGGCAAAACCGTGCTGTTTGTGGCCGAGAAGACGGCGGCGCTCGATGTGGTGTATCGCCGCCTGCGCGAACATGGCCTGGGCGCGCATTGTCTCGAACTCCATTCCAGCAAGGCGGACCGACGCAACTTTCTCACCCAGCTCAGGATCAGCTGGGAAAGCGGCGTGCGCGTGGACGCAGCGGAGTGGATTGCGATCAACGAGCGGCTTCGCGTCCGTCGCGACGAACTGAATGCCTATGTCGAAGCGCTGCATCGGCACCATGTCAATGGTCTGACGCCTTATCTGGCGCTCGGCATCGCTCTCAAGAACAAGCGGCAGCACGCTCCGAGATTGTCCTGGCCATCGCGCGATTCCCATGACGAGGCAAACCGGCTGGCGCTGGAGCATATTGCCGCCGAAACAGGTCTCGCATTTCAGTCGGTGGAGATGCGGTCGGTCTTGCGTCTTATAGATGTCACCGAGTGGACGTCAGGCTGGCAGGACAATTTGCTCGAAGGGGCAAAGACCCTCAAGAATGCGTCCGAGGTTCTAGCGACCGCACTCGACGCCTTCCTGGTGAGCATCGGCCTGCGCGCCAAAGGCGACGCGTCAAAAGCGGAGCTCGAAGCGCTGCGAAAACTAGCAGCGGCACTCCAGGACAGTGCCGGCTATGACGTCAGCATTGTCTTTGATCGAGATTTCGCCCAGTTGCGGGGAGCCCTCGCCACTCTCAATGAGGCAATCGGAGACTATCGCAAGTCTCGCAAGGACCTGTCGGCCCGCTATGACGAGGCTGCCGTTGCGCGCATACGGGTGGAGGACATAGAGCAGCAATGGCAGCAGGCCGCTTCTGCATTCTGGCCAAACAGTCAGTTGGGCAAACGCAAAGTCCAGAAGCTGCTTCAAGGCTATGTCACAGAGGGGGTAGCCGATCCTCAGCACGACTTGCTGCTGTTGCGCCTGATGCAGGACCGCCGGGCCACTGTCGAAGCCAACATCCTATCTGGGAAGCCGATCGGATTTGCCGCACTTGATACCGACACCCACCGTATCGATCAGATACTCTCGATGGCCGAAAGGCTTCGACAGACGCTACGCCTGCCCGGCCTCGGCACGGAGGATTTCAAAGCGCTCCTGCAAGCAACCGCCCCGAGCCTGCGAAGCGGTGCAGCAGATAGCACGATGCGCTATGGGGCAGCCCGCTTCCTTGCGGCTTCTGCAGCATTCGAGGCTGCCAAGACCCAATTTGCGATCCCTGCTGGAAAGACGCCTTCTTGGGCAGAACATGATAACCCGCTGACCGAATTGACGACTGCGATGGGAGACTTGCTCGACGCCCGTCATCTTCTCCGGGACTGGACTTCGTGGTGCGGCATTCGTCGCAGGGCTGTCAGTCACAATCTGGGAGCGTTGGTCGACGATATCGAGGCGGGTCTAGTGCGACCAGCTGAAGCTCAATCCGCGTTCCGCCTGGCCTATGTACGCTGGTGGCTGCCGGCCACGCTGGATGCCGATCCGGTGCTGCGGAATTTCCGTCGCTTCCAGCACGAGCACGCCATCGAAGATTTCCGGGAAATCGACGATCTTGTCCGCGCTCAAGCAAGCCTTCGCGTCATCAGTGCCATCGCTCATGGTTTGCCGGCTGTGCAAGGCGTCCCGCGCAATTCCGAGTTGGGCCTGTTGCGCCATCAGATGGAATTGCAGCGGCCCAGCCGGTCAATCCGCGAGATGATTGGCGCGATGCCGACGAGCTTTGCCAAGCTCGCGCCGTGCATGCTGATGTCCCCTCTTTCAATCGCTCAATATCTACCGCCCGACCAAGCCCTGTTCGACGTGGTGATTTTCGACGAAGCATCGCAGATCACCACCTGGGACGCCGTCGGTGCCATCGCGCGAGCCCATCAAACCATAATCGTAGGCGATCCCAAGCAGTTGCCGCCCACCAATTTCTTTGGCCGCAACGAGGAGGACGAGGAAGTCGTCGAACACGAAAAGGATCTTGAGAGCATTCTCGACGAAGCCAAAGCGGCCGGCATCCCGGTACGTGACCTGCGCTGGCATTATCGTAGCCGCAATGAGTCGCTGATCGCCTTTTCCAACCATCACTACTATCAGAACCGGCTCATCACATTCCCTTCGCCAACGGTGGAAGATCGGGCAGTTCAGCTGCGAAAAATCACGACCGGCATCTATGACCGTGGCAAAAGCCGCACCAATCGAATCGAAGCCCAAGCGGTAACCGACGAGGCGGTCAGCAGGATGCGGCGTTGGCTGGCCCTACCGGAAAAGGACCGACCCACGCTCGGAGTCATCACTTTCAACGCGCAACAGCAGTCGCTCATCCTCGACCTTTTCGACAAGGCACGCCAGACAGAGCCGGAGCTTGAATGGTTCTTTGCCGACGAGCGTATTGAGCCCGCCATCGTCAAGAATCTGGAAAATGTCCAAGGGGACGAGCGTGACATAATCCTGTTTTCGATCACCTTTTCGCAAGATAATGCCGGCAAGCGCAGCATGGATTTCGGCGCGCTGAATCGGGACGGCGGCGAACGCCGGCTGAATGTCGCGGTGACGCGTGCGCGGCAGGAACTGATCGTATTTTCAGGTTTTGCCGCCGACCAGATCGACCCCAACCGAACCAAAGCGATCGGCGTACAGCATCTCAAAGCCTTTCTCGATTTTGCCGAACGCGGCGCTGTGGCATTGCCAGCGCAGGAACGCGGATCGGTCGGAGCCCTGGAATCCCCTTTCGAGGAGGCCGTCGCTGCCGAGCTTGAGAAGCGCGGATGGACCATCGTTCCTCAAGTCGGCATTTCGGGCTTTCGAGTGGATATAGGGATCCGGCATCCCGATCTCGCCGGCGCCTATCTGGCTGGGGTCGAATGCGACGGCGCGACCTATCACAGTTCTGCCACGGCGCGAGATCGAGACAAGGTCCGCGAGCAGGTCCTGCGCGGCCTCGGGTGGAACATTGTCCGGGTATGGTCAACCGATTGGTGGTTTGATCTCGAAGGTTGCACCGAGAGGCTTCATGCCAGCCTGGCCGCGCTGCTCGAGGAAAGCCGTCGCAAACAGGCTGAACAACAGGAAAGTGAAGCCGCGATCCATTGGGACATGGGACATAAGGTCGACCCCATGGACCCATTGCCAGCCGAAGACCTAGCATCGGCCGGCGAACCGGAACATCCGTCGATAAAATCAGAGCCAGAACTTGTCGCCGCTCCCCTCGCGACGGGAGAGCGCCCATCGGCATCTGCAGGAATTTTGCCTGCGGCCGCGCATTCGACGCATGATACCGTACCGACGGGCGGCCGTTATCGCCTGACTGATCTAACCGGATTTTCCACCAGCCCGGATCAGTTTTATGACTTCGTCTACCGAGGCACGCTGCGGTCCATGGTCGACGCGGTGATCGAGCAGGAAGGACCTCTGCGAGATGACGTCCTTGCGCAGCGCATCGCACGGGCGCATGGCTGGCTCAGAACGGGCAACAAGATTCGGGAGCGGATCGACCTGCATCTGCGCGAGTTCGATAGAACTGAAGAATCCAGCGGCAGCTTCCTATGGAAGAGAGGGACGGTGGTCGACCTGCTTGATTATCGCATGCCGTTCGATGCCGATGCCCGCCGGTCCATTGCCGACATTCCAATCGCCGAGCTGGCCGCTGTCGTCGTTGCGAACGAGGACATTCTGGAACAGTCCGACCCCGCTCTCGACCTTGCACGTCTGCTCGGTGTCGAGCGACTTGCGGCGATTTCACGCTCCCGGCTGGATGAAGCCATCGATCGCGCCCAGCGCAACCTGGCATCGACATAGTCTCGGAGACTCCATGTTTCGATTCATCCACAGCTCCGATCTTCATATCGGCAAGCGGTTCGGCAACATGCCAGAGGATCTGCGCGGGCGGCTCCGTGAAGCGCGCCATGGCGCGATCAGCCGGCTGGCAGAGCAGGCACGCGTCCATGGTGCATCCACCATACTTCTGGCCGGCGATACGTTCGATACCGAAACGCCCACTCCAGCGATGTTGCGGCAGGCCATGGCCGAGATGAGCCAGAGCGCGCCTCTGCGCTGGATATTGCTGCCTGGCAACCATGATTCCCTGTTGGCTGATCAATTGTGGAGTGCAGCGGACAGCGTTGTGCCGGACAATGTCCTGCTGGCGACGCGGCCCGAAACCCTGACCATTGGCGCGGACGTGGCGCTGCTGCCTGCACCTTGCACCACCCGCAGACCCGGTCGCGACCTTACCGAGTGGATGAACAGCGCCGCGACGCCGCAAGGCGCCATCCGGCTCGGCCTTGCTCATGGCGCTATTCAGAACTTTTCCGAAGATTCAGCAGCGTCCGATGTCATTGCACCAGATCGCGCGACTAAGGCCGGCCTCGATTATCTGGCACTTGGCGACTGGCACGGACCCGTCACCATCAATGAGCGCAGCCGTTATAGCGGTGCGCCCGAACCTGACCGTTTCAAGCATGATACACCCGGTCAGGCCCTTGTCGTTTCCATTGCCGGGCCTGGCGCCGTGCCCGAGATCGTGGCCGTTGAAACAGCTAGCTTTTCCTGGAAAACCGCTCCCCTGCATCTGCTGTCTGGCGACGACAGCGCCGCGGCATTTGAAGCGTTGCTTCCACCGGCTCATCTGCGGCGTCAGACTTTGCTGCGAATTGCCGCGTCTGGCCGGGTGCGGTTAAGTGGGCGAACGATCCTTCAAGCGGCGATCGCGGTAGCCGCGCCCGACTTCGCCTATCTGGAACTGGACGGGGACGGGCTCGCGACCGACTGCGAAAGTGGCGATTTGGATCGGATCGACCGCTCTGGTGCCCTTCGCGAGGCAGCGCAGGCACTGTTGGATGAAAGCAGCGACGAAACCCGGTCGGCTGTCGAACGCGACATATCGCGAGAAGCACTGGTTCGGTTGTTCAGCTATTGCGAGGCGATGGGATCATGAAACTTACGGCCCTTCGGCTCCACAACGTCAAACGGTTCGCCGGGCAAGGCGTCGCCATCGAAAACATCGGCGACGGCGTCAACGTGCTTTGCGCGGTCAATGAGTTCGGCAAATCAACCTTCTTCGAAGCGCTGCACGCACTCTTTTTCCAGCCTCACACGGGCACACCCGAAGGCGTGCGACTGTTGCGGCCTTACAGTGGGGGCAATCCGGTGGTGGAGGCCGACATCACCACTTCAGAAGGACGCTATCGACTTGCCAAGCAGTTTTATGGCGGCAGGCTGGCCAGCGTTATTGACCTCGACGGCGGGCGACTGTTGGCTCAAGCCGATGAGGCCGAAGCCTTTATCGGCAAACTAATCCATGGCGGAAGCGCAGGACCGGCAGGATTGCTCTGGGTTCGCCAAGGGGTCACCGGCATCGAAAGGCGCAGCAAAAGCGAGGAGGACGGCGAAAAACGCGTGCGCGAAAGCCTACTGTCCTCGGTTCAGGGGGAAGTTGAAGCCCTGACCGGCGGGCGACGCATGGCCGAAATCGCCGCGGCATGTGAAGAAGAACTCTATAGCCTGGTTACGTCAACGCTGCGTCCCAAGAGCGGCGGTCTCTATGCGGCAGCGCTCGACGAGCGTGACAAGCTGGTGAAAGACGAGCAGCGTCTCAGCGCCGAAGTCACCGGTCTGCGCGATTCGCTCGACAAGCGGCGCATGGCGTTGGCGCGTCTGTCTGAGCTTGAAAACCCCGAAGAAGGCGCCACTCGGCGGGAAGCCATCTCGGCCGCGGAAGCCGCAGTCGAGGCCGCCAAATCGCACAGCGAAGCCTTGAAAGCCGCCGAGGCGGAAGCTGCCCTTGCCGCAATTCACCACGACGCGGCGCAGCAGGCCCTCGATAGTTTTCGGACCGCGCTCAAACGAGCCACGGATTTGCGCCAGCAGTCGACGATTGCGCAGCTTCGCCGCAGTGAGGTTCTCGATCGGCGCGCTTCTGCCATTGCCGAAAACGAACAAGCGATGGGCGAAGTTCAAGCAGCCGAACTGGAAGAGCGCGAAGCACGCGAATTGCTCGCGCGGCTGGATGCGACTCTTTTGGCGCGTGACGCTGCCGAACAACTGGCCGGCTCGGACAACCGGTTGAAACAAGCCGAAGTCGCCAGAACCCAGATCGAAGATGGAGAGGCAGCACTGGCGATGCTGGCGGTGCCGGAACAAGCTGTCGAGCAACTCCAGGCGCTCGAAATCGAGATCGCCAGCCTTCGTGCAGCTCACCTGGCAACCCTGCCGACGCTATGCATGGAATACCGGGACGGCGCCGCCGATTTGGTGACCATCGATGCCAAGCCCTTGCCCCATGCAGAAGACCAAAGCTTTGCTGGCACCGTACGCCTGGATATTGCCGGCATCGGAGCCTTGACCCTGCGATCGAATCGGCCGCAGCAGGCCGACCGGACCATCGAAGACGCCGAAGCGAAGCACCGCAGCCTGCTTGCGTCCCTCGGTGTCGATAGCCTCAGGACGGCACGCCAGCGCCTAGTGGAAGCGCGCGACAAAGCTACCGAACTGGGCTTGGCGCGTCAGCGACTTGCCGATCTCGCGCCCAAGGGGATACAGCAATTACACGAGGAGCTTGCTCGTCTGAGTGCCCTCGGGGCCGGGGACCTCGAACTCAAAGTCGATCCAGAACAGATCCGGCAACATCATGCCGCAGCCGAGCAGCGTGTGGCGACAACACGCAACAGCGTGCGCGAGGCCTTGCCTTTGCGCAGCCATGCCGACGAGGCTGTCATGGCTGCGGAGACGGCTTATGTCACCATCCAGGCGGAACTGACCAGCCTCGAGGTCATATTGGGACCCGATGCAGCGCGCGAGGAAAAGGGGCGCTTGCTGCTCACCGAGGCCACCGCACGACAAAAGCTGCGCGAAGCGGCCGAAATGCGCGCTGCTCCCCTGCGCGACGGCGCTCGCGATCTCACCAGCGCTGAAGCCGTTCTGCGCCGCGCCCGTTCGGTTCAGGATGCCGCCACACAGGAAGCAAGTCAGTTGCGTGTAACCCTGGCCGATCTCAATGGCCATATTCGCACTCGGTCCGACGACGCGGTGGAAGAAGCTTTGCGCGAGGCCACAGAAAAATTGGAAATCGCTGGAGAGCGAGCGAGACGCTTCGAATTCGAAAAAGCCGTCCTCGACCGGCTGCGCACGACGCTGGTCGCTGCGCGCTCGACGGCACGCGATCTTTATCTGAAGCCGGTCATGTCCGAGCTGCGACCGCTGCTTGGATTGCTATTCGATGACATCTCCATAGTGTTCGACGAGAACACACTGTTGCCACAGACCGTTCGCCGCAATGGTCAGGATGAGGATGTCGATAGGTTGAGTGGCGGCATGCGAGAACAGCTTTCGGTTCTGACACGTCTGGCCTTCGCCCGTTTGCTTGCCCGCGACGGCCGACCCACACCGGTTATCCTGGATGACGCTTTGGTTTATTCCGATGACGACCGCATCGAGCGCATGTTCGACGCTTTGCATCGTCAATCACACGATCAGCAGATTCTCGTTTTCTCCTGCCGCCAACGCGCGTTTGCAAAACTCGGCGGTAACATTTTGCAGATGAGCGACTGGCAACCGGGTCGGTCATAAGCGGAGATCGCGCAGCCTCAGCTAGGGCGACGGCAGATCGTATCGTGTTACGATTGCAATGCCGTTTTCGATCTCGATTTCGATAACTTCATTAATCAGGAATTCCTCTGGGCCAAGATCCTCGAGGAGAGCATCGAAGAGCTCTCTCTGTTTTTCAGGCCCGACCTGAGGGACGACGATAATCAGGCCGGCGTGAACCGGTTCTTTGGCATAGAGCTTCCTGAAGTCCTTAGCATTGTTGGTGACGAAGGTGAAATCCTCATCGATAATGAGCGGCATGAGGTCCCAGTCGGTTTCGCCGCTTAGCCCAAGCCAGTTGACGTGGTTTGCTTCATGTCCGCGTTCTTGGGCTACCGCAACCAGAGACGTGTGCAGGCACTCATCGATCAGAAACCTCACGAGGTCACACGCGTCTCGACCTGGCCGACGGACCTGGGTCGCCCTTCAAAACCACGCGCTTCGACGACTTTATTTTCACGCCCTGCTCGACCAGCTTCTTAGGCCGCCCACGAACCGGGTGCGCGGCGACCCACATTCTGGCGAGCTCAATCACGCGCGGCGTTAGCTTCGGATATCCCTCCAGAACCTCCGCTTCATCTGCGCCCTGCGCTAGCATCGTCGTGATCATACGAACAGGGATGCGGGTTCCTTTGAAGACAGGCTCTCCGCCCATCACCCCTTTAACGCGGCCGATGGCGGCCTCCGCTTCATCAAGATCCACGATGCGCGCTTTGAGCTGTTTACGTGCCTCGGCGACGTCGACGATCAGCAGGTCGTCGGCCCTTACGGTCTTGGCCCTTGGGGCAGCTTTGATTTCCTCGAACAGGCGGTAGCGACGATCAGCGGGCAATGTCGCACCCACGCCATACCAAAGCTTGAGCCGCAGCAAATCCTCGCCGGTCAATGCCCGTCGGACGACCCCACCGATGCGCCGAGCAGTGCTTGGCACAGTATCGACAATGCGTTTGTCGATCGCATTGTGCACGGCCTTGATTCCTATCCCGCTGACGGCGGCTGCCTCTGCGGGGGTGTAGATGCGAGCAAGTGTGCCCATTATTCTTCTCCTTATAAAGAATAATATAGGCCGTTTGACCCCCTCCGTAAAGGCACGCGTCTTTGGAATCACGGCGGTTAGCAAAGGCGGTGGTGAGCCGAGAGGCCTCACAAACCCTTGGGGCTCGAGATGGCAGACTCGGCGCAGTATAATTGCGCTAACTATCGAATTTGCAGTTGGCGACAAACGACACACGAGTTCGTCGCGGACTTTTAACTCTGCGAAGGCGCGTCTTCGAGCGCTTTGAAACCCTACACCCATCTGCAGGCCATCTGTATCAAGCTTTGGACCAAAACCGTTTCCATCGCTCACGAGCGTTCTCTCTGGGGGTCTCAAGTGGGGCTTGCCCATGGCCACGAATTTTTGGGCGACAGCGGTGCAGAGGCCGCATACCGCTGCCTGCTTGACGTCGCTGACCGTGTCCATGTCCGAAATTTGCCTACAAATTTCGGACGCCCTTGGGCGCGCTAGATTCGCTATGGAAAGCTGGAAGCACTCGCAAGCCCGGTGGCCACAGCGTCTGCAGCGCCAAGCTATTCCTCCGTATCCAAACCCGCATCCTCATGGCCACTAGCCAACTCTGGCATAATTTCACCAGCAAGCAGCTCATCTCTGCTCAGCAGCCCGGCATCCTCGAGCGCCTCGCAGTCCGGGAGATCGCGAAGCGTGTCGAGGCCGAACTCGAGCAGGACGCTTTTGTCGTCACATAGGTGTAGGGAGCGCCGGGCGTCGGACTGCGCGGGTTCGACGCGATCAGGCCGGTGCCGCAGATGGCCGATCAGGTCGCGACTGATTACTTCCCGAAAACCGACGACAATTCGGCGCGGGTAATCGGCTGGAAGTGCCGATGCACATCAGCATCAGCACGTCCGACCACGTCAGGTCCACGGCACGCCCGCTGCTTCCGCAGGCGCGGATGGCATCGGCATAGGCCGGCCGTGTCAGGTGCTTCCAGCCGCCGGCGACAGCGACGAGGTCATAGGGCCGTCCGCGCAGCTCTCGGATGTCGTCGATGAGAAGGTCACGGGCGAGCTCGCGGGAGAGACTGCACCGCAAGCGCGTCCCGCGCGCGCGAACTGCTCGATCAACTGATCTCAGACGACGACGAATCTCGTCCAGATTCCAAAAGCGGTGGCCGCAGCGGCGCTTTGCGGGCTCGCGTTACCACAGATCGCAGAACTGTGATCTCGCCTTGTGCCCGAGACCGCAATCTGGGCTCGCGACGAAGCATATCGCTTGCGATCATCAAAGGACGCGTCGACGCCGTCGGTTGCCTTTTCCACCGCCGCCTCACACATCGTGTTGGGGCTGAAGAGCTACCTGCAAATCCTCGCAACGGGCGCGGCCGCATCCTTGATTTTACAAATTGACACGTCTTGGTTTTTAGAAAATGCCACGTGCGATGATGGCGCCAAAAAAAAATGTCACGCGAGATGATCATGCCTGAGGTAAATGGTCCGCCAAAGTTGGGAAAGGTATACCGGTTGAATGGTGGATAGGTACGCCGGATAAAAAGGGCTTCGGGTTCCGGAAGACGAACTAATCGACGGATAGGCGCTGCTCGTGAGGGAAACTGCATGCGCATTACGGTTATGACCATCCAGGGATGTCGGATATGATCTTGAATAGTGACATTGCAGGCCAAAGAGCGGCCGAGAAGCTAGCAGAGGGCCTGAAATCGCAGGGCAAGCAGCAATACGAAGAAAGGTCGAGGGAACGCGAACGAGATGTGTCTCGTTAGGTCGCACGTTGCACCAGGGGTGCGTCGGAAGGCACTCCGCCGTGTCCTGAAGAGGTAGCCTGCACTTGAGAATAGCCACGGTGGTACCTTATTTTCGGCTGTGAAGCACACGAGACCCGCGACGTGAGACCCAGTTGCTCAATACCCAGTTGCTGGGTGAGCGTGCATGACTGCCAACGGAAGGTCTTGCACGCACCCTCGCGATCTTGAGCAATGGTCGCCATGACTTTCTTCTTGCAGGCTTTTGAGTGGCCCAGCCTGCAATCACCAGACCCCACCGACTCTAAAGAGCGTGGCAGACGGGATAGTCGAGGTTGCCCGGCACAATTACGCTCAAGGCTTGCGCCGCCCAGAGGACACGCTGAAAAGGCAGCATGGGCGCGCAAGCACGCCATTCACGAGAGGTTCGACATGAAGACTATGCAAGAAAAAGACATTCCGGCATTCGTGCAAGCAGTTGTGGAGGCCGGCTGCAACATTTGCGCGATTGGCAACTTGGGATATGTCTTTGGCGATGCTGATTTGACGCCGGCGCAACGGAGGTCCGTCGAGCCACAGCTGCGCAGGATTGCTGAGATCTACGGCGAACGCGATCATCTCATGGACGAGATAGCTGTATATCTGCGGTCGATCGGACGCCATGTCGAGGTTGAGCCGAAGACAGGTGTTTCCTGATGGCCGCGATCGATCGCGTTCCGTAGTCGCCATTTCTATTGGGTAACGAGCAGCCGTCTTCCAACCTCTGAAACAAAAAAGAGGTGACCCCCAAAGGCCGCTCTCGAGACCGCAAGTCTGAGCCGCTAACGCATTGCGATAACCAGGCTGTCCGAACTGGGCGTCGATGCCTTCCTCGACCAGGTCGCGGTAGGCGGCGATCTCATCTACCGCATGCATAGCCAAGCCAGAGAAGTTTTCGGCAGCGGAATTCTCGGTCGCTTCCCCTTTTATGACTAGAGGGTGCGGCCGATCCGGCCGCGACGATCTCGCAGGGATTGCCATATACGGCAACACGAACACCGGCGGATCAATACTCGGATAATGGCGGCCGGCTATGTAGCGATCGATCGCGCACCAACATATCAATGCAATAGCTTAGTTGCTTTCAAAGGCGGGTCTCTACGAACTGCAAGCAAGCTAAACGATTGCGTCAACTCTTCCTCGCAGAGCGAAAACTCCGCGCCCACGCGATTTCTCTGCTGGAACAGCGGCACATCCTCAGCGCCAGGACACGGCCGCCGCCGTCGGGTTTTACGAAGCCGGTGATTGCATAAGTTGCCCGCAAGATATCATTGGTATCGGGAACGCCGCCGATGCCGCATCCTGAATAGAGCGGCCGCTTGCACCTGCCAGCCCGACGACCAGATCATATCTGCAACTCCATCTACCTGGACGTGGTGCAAATCACCTCGCTGAAGCCGCAAATCGTCGCCTTCGACCAGGATAACCACATCCGTGACCGCCTGAGCTACTCGGTCGATCTCGACGCACATGGCCGATACAGTTTTTCCATCCTTCACGAAGCGAATGAGACTTTGGCCATTCCAGCCCTGGTCTACGGGGCGTGACTTGTCCCCGATGCATGCGCGAGCTCTCCGCTCGGCCGGCCGCCGGACGTCGCCACCGGCCGAAGGCGCCCGAAGGCGCCCGAAGGCGCTTGACAAAGCAGCACCGGCCCATTCAACTTGAGGCATTCACCAGGGGAGTCCCGGTAAGGGGCTGAGATACTGCTGGCTTTCGCGGCGCAGTGACCCGTTGAACCTGATCCAGTTCATACTGGCGTAGGGACGGTGCAAGCGCTTTGCGGGAGTTTACGCCCGAGGTCCTGCTGCAGCAGGTCTACAGAAGCGTCTTTTCATCCTTCCGGCACAGAACTGGGTCTCCAATGCATGAGCAAAGGAGCCTCACGATGAATGCCCTCACCCCCGCCGTGTCGACGGGACCACTGCCCGCCTCGCGGAAAATCCACAAGCCCGGCGTCCTCTACCCGCAGATCAGGGTGCCGATGCGCGAGATTTCCGTCCATCCGACGGCCGGCGAACCGCCCGTCACCGTCTACGATCCGTCCGGCCCCTACACCGATCCATCAGTCCAAACCAGCATCGAAAAAGGCCTTGCCCGGCTTCGCCACGAATGGGTCACGGCGCGTTGCGATGTCGAAGCCTATGACGGCCGCCACGTCCGGCCGGAAGACAATGGATTCGCCACCGGCGAGCGCCTGACACCGGAATTTCCGATACGCAATCGGCCGCTCAAGGCCAAGCAGGGCAAGGCGGTGACCCAACTTGCCTATGCGCGCGCCGGCATCATCACGCCAGAAATGGAGTTCGTAGCCATCCGCGAGAATCTCGGCCGCGAGGTGATGCGCGGCAAGCTGCAACGCGACGGCGAAGCCTTCGGCGCGGCGATCCCAGATTTCGTCACACCCGAATTCGTGCGCGACGAGGTGGCGCGCGGACGCGCAATCATTCCCGCCAACATCAATCATCCCGAGAGCGAACCGATGATCATCGGGCGAAATTTCCTGGTGAAGATCAACGCCAACATCGGTAACTCGGCTGTCACATCGTCGATGGCCGAAGAGGTCGAAAAGATGGTGTGGGCGATCCGCTGGGGCGCCGATACGGTGATGGACCTGTCGACCGGCCGCAACATCCACAACATCCGCGACTGGATCGTGCGCAATGCACCGGTGCCGATCGGCACGGTGCCGCTCTATCAGGCGCTCGAAAAGGTCGGCGGCATCGCCGAGGACCTCAACTGGGAGGTCTATCGCGACACGCTGATCGAGCAGGCCGAGCAAGGCGTCGACTATTTCACCATCCACGCCGGCGTGCGGCTGCACTACATACCGCTGACCGTCGACCGGGTCACGGGCATCGTCTCGCGCGGCGGCTCGATCATGGCCAAATGGTGCCTGCACCATCACCGGGAGAGCTTCCTCTACGAGCATTTCGAGGAGATCTGCGACATCGCCAGAGCCTATGACGTTTCCTTCTCGCTCGGCGACGGCCTTCGTCCCGGTTCAATCGCCGATGCGAACGACGCGGCGCAATTCGCCGAACTGGAAACACTTGGAGAACTCACCAAGATTGCCTGGGCAAAGGACTGCCAGGTGATGATCGAAGGCCCGGGCCATGTCCCCATGCACAAGATCAGGCAGAACATGGACAAGCAGCTCGCAGTGTGCGGTGAGGCGCCGTTCTACACGTTGGGGCCGCTGACGACCGACATCGCGCCGGGCTATGACCACATCACCTCAGGGATAGGTGCCGCCATGATAGGCTGGTTCGGCACCGCAATGCTTTGCTACGTCACGCCGAAAGAGCATCTCGGCCTTCCCGACCGCAACGACGTCAAGATTGGGGTGATCACTTACAAGATAGCCGCCCATGCAGCCGATCTGGCGAAGGGCCATCCGGCAGCGAAAACCAGGGATGATGCCCTTTCGCGCGCGCGCTTCGAGTTCCGCTGGGAGGACCAGTTCAACCTGTCGCTCGACCCCGAAACCGCACGGTCCTTCCACGACCAGACCTTGCCCAAGGAGGCGCACAAGCTGGCACATTTCTGTTCGATGTGCGGGCCGAAATTCTGCTCCATGCGCATTTCCCACGACATCCGTGCCGAGGCTCAGAAGGAAGGCATGGCGGCAATGGCGGCAAAATACCGGGAGGGCGGCGATCTCTACATGCCGGCGGACGAGACTGGCGTACCGGTCGTGCCGGAGGCTCCCAAACCATCATGAGGGTGCTCGTCAAAGGGGCCGGCGTTGCCGGCCTCACCGTCGCTTTCGAACTCGCCGCCCGCGGCGCGACGGTCACAGTCGCCGAGATGCGGCATGGCCTTGGCGGCAACGCGTCGTGGTTCGCCGGCGGCATGCTGGCGCCATGGTGCGAGCGCGAAAGCGCGGAGCAGCCGGTGCTGGATCTCGGACGCGACGCTGCCGACTGGTGGGATGCGGTGCTGTCGGGTCAGGTGACACGGGCCGGGACATTGGTCGTGGCCGCGCCGCGTGATGCCGGTGAGCTTGACCGGTTCGCCAGTCGCACGTCAGGGCATAGGCGCGTCGATGAAAACGAAATTGCGCTCCTGGAACCCGACCTCGCCGGCCGCTTCCGGCGTGGATTGCTCTTCCCCAACGAGGCTCACCTCGACCCACGCCAGGCGATGGCGGCACTTCATGACAACCTTGCGACCATGGGTGTCAAATTCCACTTCGGCTGCGACGCCCGGCCTGTTTCGGGTTTCGCCCGTCAGATAGACTGCATGGGAATGGCAGCGGCCGATGACAGGCTGCGCGGTGTTCGCGGCGAAATGCTGATCCTTCGCACGCCTGATGTCTCGCTGTCGCGGCCGGTCCGTTTGCTTCATCCACGCTTTCCGCTTTATGCCGTGCCGCGCACCGATCACCGTTTCATGATCGGAGCGACGATGATTGAAAGCCAGAGCGCCGGACCGGTGACGGCGCGTTCCATGATGGAGCTGCTGGGCGCCGCCCATGCCCTCCATCCGGCCTTTGGTGAGGCCGAGATCGTTGAAACCGGTGTGGGTGTCCGTCCGGCATTTCCCGACAATTTGCCACGCGTCGAAACAGACGGTGAGATCATCGCGATCAACGGTCTTTATCGTCACGGTTTTCTCCTCGCCCCCGCCATGGCGCGCCAGGCTGCCGGCCTGGTTTTCAGTCAAGACAGAACCAAGGAGCATGCTCATGAAACTGATGGTCAACGGCGAGGCGCGTGAGATTGCCGCCACCACGCTGGCCGAGTTGCTTGCCGCGCTCGACTATGAGGGCGATTGGCTCGCCACCGCCGTCAACGGCGACCTCGTGCACAAAGCCAACCGCACGGAGTTCCAGTTGAGCGACGGCGACCGGATCGAAATCCTCTCGCCCATGCAGGGCGGCTAGCATGTTGGAGCTTTATGGAACCGAGCTTTCGTCGCGCCTGCTTCTCGGCACCGCTCAATATCCTTCGCCGGCCATCCTTGCCGATGCAGTCAAGGCGTCGGGCACGTCGGTGGTGACCGTCTCGTTGCGGCGTGAGATGGCGGGCGGTAGAGCCGGCGAACAATTCTGGTCGTTGATCCGCTCGCTGGGCGCCAGAATCCTGCCCAATACCGCCGGCTGCCTCTCCGTCAAGGAAGCCGTCACCACCGCGAAAATGGCGCGCGAGGTCTTCGGCACCAACTGGATCAAGCTCGAAGTGATCGGCAATCACGACACGCTACAGCCGGATGTGTTCGGTCTGGTTGAAGCCGCCCGCATCCTGTGCGAGGACGGCTTTGCGGTATTCCCCTATACCACCGACGATCTCGTTGTCGCCGAGCGGCTGCTGGAAACGGGCTGCAAGGTCCTGATGCCGTGGTGCGCACCGATCGGTTCCGCCTTGGGACCGGTCAACATGACGGCGCTGCGCTCGATGCGCGGATATTTCCCTGGCGTCCCGCTGATTGTGGATGCGGGGCTCGGACGGCCGTCGCACGCGGCCACCGTCATGGAACTCGGCTTTGACGCCGTGCTCCTGAACACAGCGGTCGCCAAGGCGGCATATCCGGTCGGCATGGCGCGTGCTTTCGGTAAGGCGGTCGACGCCGGTCGTGAGGCGTTCAGTTCGGGAATGCTCGAACCGCGCGACGTCGCCGTGCCATCGACACCGATGGTCGGCAGGGCCGTTTTTTCATGAAGCTCGATCCCTTTTATCTGATCGTCGACAGCGCTGCCTGGATCGAACGGCTGGTCCCACTCGGAGTCCGGCTTCTGCAACTGCGCATCAAGACCGTGGATGAGGCTGGGTTGCGCGCGGAGATCCGCACCGCGAAGGCCTTGTGTGCTCGATACCAGTGCCAACTCATCGTCAACGACCACTGGCGCCTGGCAATCGAGGAAGGCTGCGACTTCATACATCTCGGCCAGGAGGATTTGCAGACCGCTGACCTCTTGGCGATACGGGCAGCCGGCGTAAGGCTCGGACTGAGCACACATGATCATCAGGAGCTGGAAACGGCGATGGCCGCCGAGCCTGACTACATAGCGCTTGGACCCATCTATCCGACCATCCTGAAGAAGATGAAATGGGCGCCGCAAGGGGTCGAACGGATCAGCGAATGGAAGCGCCAGGTCGCGCCGTTTCAATTGGTCGCCATTGGTGGCCTCAACCCTGAGCGGCTCGACGGTGTCTTTGCGGCTGGCGCGGACAGCGCGGCGGTGGTGACCGACATCACGCTCAACGACGACCCCGAGGCGCGCACGCGAGAATGGATCGAAAAGACGGACCAATGGCGCTGAGGCGAGAACCACATGTGCTTGTCGTCGGTGGATCGGACTCCAGTGGCGGTGCTGGAATTGCACGCGATATCGAGACGATCTCTGCCATTGGCGTGCGCACCTGTCTCGCCGTCACAGCGCTAACGGTGCAAACGCATGACGCCGTGATCGAAATCTATTATTCGCCACCTAGCCTGGTGGCCAATCAGATGTGCGCCGCGCTGCAGGCCAACGACGTGGCCACAATCAAGATCGGCATGCTGGCGACTGCCAAGATCATTGTTGCCGTTGCCGCAGTGCTGCGCAAATTTCCGCATGTCCCCGCAGTACTCGACCCTGTGCTGGCCTCCACCTCAGGCCGCGCACTTCTGCAAGCAGGCGCTATCGCTGCCATGAAGCGCGATCTTATGCCGCTTTGCTGCATTGTCACGCCCAACCTCCCTGAACTGGCGCTCCTTAGTGGCTCCGAACTGGCAGTGGATGAGGACGGAGCGCTCCAACAAGGAAAAAGACTGCTGGCCGCCGGCCCTCAAGCCCTGCTGATCAAGGGTGGGCATGCGTCGGGAACCCGGTCGACCGATATTCTGTTACGCTCCGGGCACGAACCCATCCGCTTCGATGCACCGCGCCTTGCCACATCGATGCGCGGGACAGGTTGCATGCTGGCCAGCGCGATTGCGGCGCATCTGGCGAAGCCGAAGCCGCTCGAAGACAGCGTGCGCGAAGGCAAGCTGTTTGTCTTGGAGAGGCTTCAGAAATGCCGGCTGAATAACCACAGCGTTCTGCGTCCAGCCAAGCAGACCCATTTTCCAGAATTTTTCCCGTAGCGAGACTAGAGAAGGGGCTACTGCTTCTCTATGCCATCCTCACAACGCGTTGAGTTTCTCACTGCCAATTATGCGACTTTCGAGGTGCAAATAGCGAATATCGAGTTCTTAGTGACAGAAACGACCGGAATTGGTTGCGTGGATCACCAGGTCGCTACCGATTGGGTCAGCGACTCAATAGAACGTCACATCTCTGTCCACACTCGAGCTTATTTGCCGCAAACGCGTCGAGCCCCGCGTCAATCGGTCTTATAATAGTATCCGGGGCAGCTCCAAAGCTGTGGCATCGGCTACCCGCCGGCCGTGGCGCTTGCTGTTCGAGCGTCGGACGCCGCCTGCCATTGAACATCTGATGGGCTATTGGGTGGCGGCGACACACTCATCCAGGTGCAACTGGCTTTTTCAACTCGGGAACCAGCAGAAGCCTTCGCTGCGTCGCAACATTTGGATTATGTCGTACAGCCCGATCTTCCAGAGAAAACAAGACCTAACGTTCGAAACCTGTCACGCAACCAACCACCGAATGAAAGATCCAGCGTGCGATCGCAGGGAGGTAAGAATAACCGGTCTGGCTTTCCTATCGCCGGTCCAGGTTAAGACCAACGACGTCGTCACGACATCAACACAGTGCGCGAAGCGCTCGTATTCCTGAATCAGTGGCCAAAAGCGCGTCGGGGACCGGTATTCAGTTGCGCGGTGAGAAGCAGCAACGCAGCGATCGCCGGACAGATGACACCCGAGCAGGCGCGGCAAGCATTGTGGGATTTGCCAGGATTGCCGGCGTGCTGGCCAAATCTGATTTCGTCGTTGGTGGCGACTGATTTAAAGCTGCAGGAAGATCACCGCCGGTAACGCGTTGGCCCGCTGCTCGCCAAGACGGAA
The DNA here is from genome assembly GCF_004023285.1 of Mesorhizobium sp. M2A.F.Ca.ET.067.02.1.1. Lineage (NCBI taxonomy): Bacteria > Pseudomonadati > Pseudomonadota > Alphaproteobacteria > Hyphomicrobiales > Phyllobacteriaceae > Mesorhizobium > Mesorhizobium sp. M2A.F.Ca.ET.067.02.1.1. The sequence goes on along the minus strand of NZ_RZSB01000002.1, from coordinate 26,183 downwards.
AGAACGCCGCCTTGTGAGTTCCAATAATGGGCGATGCGGGAATTGCACATGTCTGTGCCCATCTGTCCGGCCGAAATGCAAATGGCGTCACTGGCGAAGGTCAGCGAACGCGGCACGCAGGGCTGGATTCTTTTGACTTGCGGCAAGCCGACATAGGTGCTGGCTTGATGTCTCGGTCACTGCGACGTGTCATGCCGATTCATTCGTCAGCTACCATGACGATGCGGCGCGTCGCCTGCGATCAGTTGATCGAACCGCGGTGCAATTCGGGACGCTTCGTCGATCCCGACAGTTGCGCAAAGGGAAGCCAAATCAGCGACTAGAGGCAACGTGGCTACGGATTCGAAGGGACCCCGCTGTTGCCGAAGAGGTGACTGGTGGAATGTCAAAGATCACCTCGTGAAAGGCCATTTGGGGCCACCTAATGATAAAGCCGGATGCCGCTATCGGGTCCTGGCACGGGAATGACGGTCCGGCCCTACGGTGGATCGAGTTCGGTTCATGTCGCTTCGCAAGGAGGATGTGTTCCGGCGTCTGCCCGAACCCCTCTTTCTCGCATTCTGCGAGGTTGCGCGATCGGGCCGCTCGGTCTCTGTGCTGATCGCCCCTCCTGTTGCCATCGATCGATTCCGCTTCCGGTGCGCACGCACGTGTCGCGCGTGGCAATCATGCAAGGTCGTGAATCATAGGAGGATGTACATGCTTTTGTCGGATTTCGGCCGCATCGGGTTCGATCCGTTTGTGGAAATGCGGCGCATGCAACAGGAAGTAAACCAGCGTTTGGCCGGGCTGACCGCCAGCGCCGCTCAGGAGTTTCCGCCGATCAATCTTTGGACTGGCGAGGACAGCGTGGCGGTGGCCGCGGAACTGCCGGGGATATCACCTGACGAAATCGGCCTCACGGTGCGCGAGAACATTCTGACATTGAAGGGAACGCGCGAGCCTCGAACGGAGGACGAGAAATCCGTCTGGCACCGCCGTGAGCGCGCCTATGGGACCTTCTCCCGGACAGTGCAATTGCCATTCCGCGTCGACCCGGAACGGGTCGAGGCGCGTTTCGCCAACGGGCTGCTCGAAGTCGAGTTGCACCGGCCGGAGGCGGATCGGCCGAAGAAGATCCAGATCAAGGGATAGAGGGAGGCAAGCATGGCTCAGGAACGCGGATCGGCCGTCGCACCATGCTGCTCAATGCCCGCAAGGTGCTTTACGACCATAGTTCGGCCATCACCATCCTTCTCGCCTTCAATGACATAACGGCCCGTCGTATCATCGAGCGGGAGAAGGAAGAACTGCTCGGTCGCACCGAAGACCTGCTTCGGCAGAAAGACGTCCTGCTGCGCGAGATGGAGCATCGGGTTGCCAACAGCCTGCAGATCATTGCCTCGATCCTGTTGCTGAAGGCACGCTCGGTGACGTCGGAAGAGACGCGCCAGCATCTCAAGGACGCCCATCAGCGCGTTCTGTCCGTGGCCGAGGTGCAACGCCATCTCCACACCTCCGCCGGCGTCGACGAGATCGATGTCGGCTCTTACCTACCGAAATTGTGCAGCAGCCTCGCCTCGTCGATGGTCGGCGAAGCCCAGCCGATCACGGTCACCGTAATGGCCGAAGGCGGCAGGATAGATTCGCAAAGGGCAGTCAGTCTGGGACTAATTGTCACCGAACTCGTGCTCAACGCCATCAAATATGCTTTCCCCAAGAAGAGAACCGGCGCTCGCATCCAGGTGAGCTACGAGACCGCGGGCAGTGACTGGAAACTGACGGTTTCGGACAATGGCGTCGGCAAGATCGCCAACGACGTACCGGCTACCGGACTTGGAACAGCCATCGTCGAAGCACTGGTGAAACAACTGGAGGCCAGGGTGGAGATTATCAGCGATATTGACGGCACCAGCGTGTCGGTCACCCGGGCGACGTTCACCTCGCGCGTGCCGCGAGCGGCGTAAAAACCGTTACTACGATGCTGCCTTCCGGACATCGCCTGATGTCCAGGGGATCTTCTGCCGCCACGGCCTTGTCCCCGGAGCGCAGGACTGCCAGTCGCATCGCATAAGCCGAAACCTCTCAGTCGGTTGAGGGCGCTTCCGATGGCCAAGATCCGCTTTTTTGGCGTTCAGCCGGTGGGACCAAGCTCTGAAGCTGACGCTGCGCAGGTCTTTGCGTGGATGACTCGGTGCGGTCGGTAAACTCGAAGTGGCGGTTGTGTGCGTCAAGTTCTGCAAAATGGGGCGGCCACGATGCTGGTCATGCGGCTTGGCGTAGAGCGAGCTTCTTGTGCTCGCGCAGGTCGTCAATGTTGATGTAGGGCCTCCATCCAGTTTTCGTTGGTTTCGACAGCCGGCGCCCTGACGAGGCGCAGGCAGCTTTCGGCGTTGGGGAAGATGCGCACGACATAGGTGCGCCGGCGGATTTCCTCATTGAGCCGTTCAAGCATGTTGGTGCTCTTGAGATGCTTGTGATGCTGGCGCGGCAGGCAAAAGAAGGTCAGCGTGCGCTCGATGGTCTCCTCCACCGTCGTCCATCTCGGCCTCGAGCACCTCCTGCATCACCGCACGGATCATTTCGTGAAGTCCGTCCGGGTCTGAAAGCAGAATGTCTTTGACGGCAGCGCTGGCGGTCTTACTTTCAATCTTGGTCATGGTGGCGTTCCTTCGCGGGAATCGGCGACATGAACAATCACCAGATCCCATGGCGACGGATGGATAGCGGCGCGTGCTCTGGCAGAGTGACGCTGCTAACAAACACCCCGCGGAGGAACACCATGCATGTAGTGGCCGACCGATCCGAAACTCTGACTGCTATCCGGACTGGTCTGGGCGCAATCTTCGTATCGCTGGAGCTCAGCCGTTCAACCTGGCTGATCTCGTCGTTGTCGCCAGGTGGCGGCGAGAAGTTGTCGAAACACAGTGTCCCCAGTGGTGATTTATCCGCCTTGTTCCGTCGCTTCGATAGCGTGCGAGAGAAGGCAAGAGCACGCATGGGGCCAGACTTCCCCGTCGTCGCTATCCAGGAAGCCGGGCTCGATGGCTCCTGGATCCATCGGGTTCTGAGCAAGGCGGGGATCGAGAGCTACGTCGTTGATCCCGCTTCTATCGCAGTGTCTCGTCGCAGTCGCCGAGCCAAAACCGATAAGATCGATGGTGAAACGCTCGTCTCTCCTTGCCTTCAAGCGAGGCGAACCGCGCATATGTGCAATGGTCAAAGAGCCAACACCGGAGCAGGAGGATCGCCGGCGTATCTGTCGTGAACGCAAGGTACTGACGACCGAACGGGTATATAAAACGCCGCTCACTCAGAATGGTCTCGTCGCCCGAGCCCAGCGGCCGTAGGCGGGATGTTGGTGCAGCCGTGAAGAGCAGCGACCGAATGTGAGGTTGATCTGCTCGGTTACGAGCAGAGTCCTGCAAGTCGGGTTCAACCTGGATCCCATAATCGATATGACAAGCTAATCCCACTTTGACCGGCGCTCAGCACACCTAATTTCGAGCCGCGCCGACCTACACACCCGCTATCGACATGATCCGAGTGGCGGCCTGAACTAGGCCGGCAAACTCATGTTCGTTGGCACTGTTTTTCGCTTGCATCCCGGTTAGGCGGGGACAGACGCCCTACTGCGACGCCTGCCCGGCTTGTCCGTGTCTCGCTCGCCTGACGTTTCGGGTTCGGTCTCAATGATCTCGCCCGCCACCACGGCGCGGGTCCGCTCCAGCATCGCGGGGATGTCCCGCGCGGGCAGCGGGCGGCTGAGCAGGAAGCCCTGCGCCTCGGTGCAGCCTTCTCTTCGGACCCGTTCCAGCTGCTCCACGGTCTCGACGCCCTCGGCGGTGGTCTGCATCCCGAGGCTGTTGCCGAGGCTCGTGACCGCTCGAATGATGGCGACGGAACTGTCGATATCTCCGGCGTCCGTGATGAAGGATTGATCGATCTTGATCTTGTCGAATGGGAACGAGCGCAGATAGCTCAAGCTCGAATATCCGGTTCCGAAGTCGTCCATCGCGATATGAACGCCGAGCATGTGGATATGTTGCAGCATCGAGAGAGTCGCCTGGCTGTTGGCCAGCAGCACTGTCTCGGTGATCTCAAGCTCAAGCCGGCTGGGGGGCAGTCCCGAGATATCCAATGCCTCGACGATGGTGGAGAGCAAGCGCGCGTTGCGAAATTGCGCCGGGCACAGATTGACGGCGACCTTGATGCTACCGGGCCAGCTTGCCGCGTCGAGACAGGCTTGCTTGATAACCCATTCACCGATCGGGACGATGAGGCCGATGTCCTCGGCCAGCGGGATGAATTCTCCCGGGGATACGATGCCGCGCGTCGGGTGATGCCAGCGCAGCAGCGCCTCGAAGCAGCTGACCTCGCCGCGGTCGAGATTGAGGAGCGGTTGGTAGTAGATTTCGAACTGCTGCCGCACCACCGCTTCGCGCAGGTCGAGTTCGAGAAACCGCCGCGCCTGCATGCGCGCATCCATTTCCGGTTCGAAGAACCTGTAGGTTCCGCGGCCTTCCGCCTTCGCCCGGTAGAGCGCCATGTCGCCGGTCTTGAGAAGTTGGTCGGCGTCAATGCCATCGTCCGGCGCGATCGAGATGCCGATGCTGGCGCTGATCATAACCCCGTGGCCATCGACGACATAAGGTGCGCTCAGCCCATCAATGACCCGTTGGGCAAGAGCTGTCGCCTCGACCGGCTGATCAACCGCGGTTTGAATGATCACGAACTCATCGCCGCCGAGCCTTGCCACGGTGTCGCCTTCACGGGCCACCTGTTTCAGTCTGGCGGCGACCTCCTTCAGCAAGGCGTCGCCAACCGGGTGCCCCAGCGTGTCGTTGACCATCTTGAAATGATCGAGATCGAGGCAGTGGAAAGCAATCTTGCTACCATCACGCCGCATCTCGACCAAAGCCTCCTCGGCGCGTTCGCGGAACAATATGCGATTTGGAAGCTCGGTAAGTCCGTCGTGGCGCGCCATGTATGAAATCTTGGCTTCGCTCCGCCGCAAGTCGGTCACGTCATGGTGAGTGGCAAGCCACCCGCCGCCCGGCAGTGGCTGATGGATGAGGTCGATGGTGCGTCCGTCCCTGAGTTCCACCAGGCTCACCGTCCGCTCTGCGCGATCGATGGTCTCCGTCAGCTGCTGCACATACTTTTCCGGGTCATGGCCGGCATAGAGGCCCGCCGCGATCCGGAACCGCATCAAATCGATCCACGGCGTGCCGGGACGAGTCAGGGGCTCCGGCACATGGTAGAGATCGGCGTAGCTTTGGTTGCACAGAACCAGCCGCCTCTCCGCATCGAACATGCAAAGCCCTACGGGCATATTGGCGGCGGCCGCGGCCAATTGCTGCCGCTCCAGCTCGGCTTCTCGGGCCAAGGCATCGCTGCGCTCCAGGCTGGCCCGGTAGCCGGCAAAGGCCGAGAACAGCACTCCAACCTCGTCCTGCCGATCCCTTTTCAGCGCAATGAGACTCGAACGGCGCTCGCCCTGCGCCAAGCAACGCATCGCCTCGGTCACGGCGAGGATCGGCTTGCTGACATTGTGGCGTATCCAGGCGACAAGCCCACCAAGACACCCGGCGGCAAAAAGAACTGCCAGCCAAGTCAATCTTTGCGCAACGGTGTAGGTCCTGTCCGCCATCACCGCCGCGGCCGTGCTGCGCTCGTTGGTGAGGGCCAGCAGGTCGTCCAATCGCTGCGTGGCGGCGGCAACGGTCGGGAGCGATACCGTCTCGAACTCCTTGACAGCCATTGTTCGCCCTCCTGTTTCGAGGAGCGGGAAAATCGATGTCAGGGAATCTTCGTAGGCCGTCCATAGGTTGACGAACTGGTCGAACAGCTGCTGCTCGGCCAGCGATCCGGCACTCCGGCGATAGGCGCGCCGACCTTGCAGTATTTCGTCGCTTTCCCTCGCCATCTCCTTCTCAATGCCGGCTATCTGCGCAGCCTCGGCAGTGCGCACGCGCAACGTCGCATAGAGCTGGTGTTCCGCGAGGTTGCGCTTCATCTCGCCGACGATCTGGACCTGGGGCAACCAAACGCTGGTGATCTCGCTCGTGACCTTGTTGAGTGATCGCAGTTGCGCGACCCCAAATACTCCCACGGCCACGACGCACAGCAGCGCCAGCCCAAAGCCCAACGAGAGCTTGGTCCCGACGCTAATGTCCTTTAGCCCTCTCATCTAGAAAACTGCAAACGCAAGACCAGTCCTCGTCAAATAGCATCGAGCTTTAGCGAATAGTAAAAGTATTCCTAGTGTCGCGTCTAAGGTATTAATGCTGGCTTAAGACTGCGTAATCCCCTAGAGGATCGACCAAACCACGTTGTAAAAGGCCGGCGGATGAAGCTCACCGATTTCCATATGATCCGATGACGGGCCTACAATGAGATCGAGGTGCTCGCACCTAGTCTTGGAAGCCGCTTGCAGCTTCTTTCACCGCACCGTGGGATCGGCCTTCGATCCCCTTCGAATGTAGCGAGGCCAGCCCATATTATGCACGACGATGGGGCTTTGAGGCTGGCAGTCGAATCTATGATCGGCAGTGTTCATCAGCCGAGGAAGGAGCGCCGCGGCGCGCGCCGAGGCGGTGCGCGAACTCGAGCGTGATCGCCGAGATCGAGGCGAAGGAGCCGCTCGAAGCGCTCGACACCTTCATGGCGCAGAACGCATCGATGATCCAGGCCCAGCATGCAGCCTCCAGCTTCGATGTCCATCGGGTCCTTCAGGCCATGGACCACGAGCCGAGACCGCCGCAAGGCGATGCCGGACTGATGCGGCTGCCGGTGGTCGACATGCAAGGCCGGCCGCTGGCCAGCGAAGCCGAGTTGCGCTATTCCATTTTCCACCGCTTGACCTCGGGCGCGGTGAAGGTGGTGGCGGTGCAGCTAAAGGGAACTCCGACTGGAGCCATGCTGACACGCACGTTCACCGTGGAGGGCGTGCCCTACCGCATGGACCTGTTCGGCGGCAGCAAACTGAAGCCGCCGCAAAAGAGCCTGAACCAGCTTGCCTCTCACCTGCCTTTCACGGCCGCAGAGGCCCCAAGCGGCAAGCTTTTGGCGATCCCCTATGCCGAGACGGCTCCGGGTACGGCCTTTGAGCAGCTGTCGCGGGCCTGGGCGCCGTTCAAGGAAGCCTATTACTATACCCAGCGCCGCGGATTTGCCGCGCCGCCGGGCATCCCCGACATTGGCCCCCATGATTATGCGCTGGAAGGGTGCTTCAAGCTGTCCCTTCTGCCCGACCATCCCGCAGGCGCAGTGCATCCCTTCCGGTTCGAGGGGCGAGACGGCGAGATCGCCTTGCGGCCGCATGACGGCTGCGGCTTCATTAGGGCCTCACTGGCCGAGCGCATGCCGTCCATTGCCCGGGCTCGCCACGACGCTCCCGAGCGGATGCCTGCCTATGCCGATAAAAGGCAATCGGCGGTACCGCCCTCGGCGCTGCAACATTATCCGCGTAGCGTCGAGGTAGCACAGGAGACCCGCGAGAAGGCTCAGGCTTGGCTCGAAACCCATCAAAGCCTCACCGCCGAGGAGCTGTTCCGGACGGTCACGGGCGGGCATATCGAGGGTTCGAGCGCTATCGCCGTGCCGTCCAGCGACGAATGCCTGCATGTGCCGACGGGCAAGAGCAAGACCTTGACCCGTGACGCTGGCGTGCTTGTCGGACGCTCCCCCTATGACAAGCCCAACCTGCGCCCGTTCGCCGCCGACCGGGTCAGGTCGGCGCGCGATGGCGACCGGACCGCGGCGTTCCTGGATCGGTGCGTGGCCTTCCAATATAGCTTCAACTTCGCGCACAGGTCGGGGGCTGGGCTTGCCGCCGACGATCCGACCTTCTTTGCCAAAGGCATCTTGATCGTTGTGCCCGACGAAATGTGGCCGGCGGACTTCGCCGAGCGCGGGGTCGTGATGTCTGCCGAGGACGTAAAGTGCCATTCGTACTGGCTGGAGGAAAAGGACCGGGTCAAGGCCGACACCGCGCTCGAGTGCGTCGGCATCCTGCAGGCGACGGAGGTGTTCGCGCCCGGCTCTTTGGTTGCGGTTCCAAGCGTCGAACAAAAAATGCTCGACGGCGATTTTGATGGCGACACCGTCGTCATCATTGGCGACCAGCCTCGCCTTTACGAGCATGTGCGCCAGTTCGACGCGCAGCTGCAGGCGCGCGGCATCGCCTCGATGAAGCCGCCGAAGTCGCACACGCCGGCCATTGAGAAAAGCGGCTACCAGTTCACCCGGTCCAAGCAGATCCTGTCGGCCACCGGGCTGGTGCTGGAGACCTACAGCTGCCTGCAGCGCAACGTGCTGGCGCAGCCGCTGGAGGCGCAACGCTGGTTTGCCGAGCGTGCCATCTTCGGCACCTACGAGGGCATTCATAATGAGCTCAAGGCCGACATCCGCGCACTGTTGCAGGAAGATCGGCCGGATGGCCAGGCCCTCCATGAGCTCATCGCCAGGGCGAGGGAAGACAGCAAGGCCGCCAGGCATCCGGTGGCCTGCGAACTGGCCGCGTTGTTAGTGGCCGAGCTCCAGGACTGGAACCTGCAGCTCAATAGCGAGCCGGCTCATGAGCAGTCGGAAGTCAAGCTGCATGAAAGCGCCATCAATCTGTTGAGCGTCGGCATCAAGGTCGGCACTGACGCCTACAAGTCCGATACCGGTGCGCGGGTGTTCATGCAAAAAACCACCGAATTGCAGCGGCTCTTGGAGCAGAGGCCGGGCTTCAAGTCGGCGCCATATGTCAAGGCGCAGGCGGCAAAGCTCCACCAGGGCCGGTTCGACGTCGATGGCAGCCTGGCGGATCTGAAGGACAACCCCACGCTGGCGGCATCGGTCATGGAGGCCTCGATCAGACTCGCCGTCGAAAAGCGCATTCTGCTCAGCGCCTTAGCAATCTCGGCCGAAGACGACCGCGCCAGCACGATAACGCTGAGCAGCGAACAGGCCCTTGAGCGGGCCAGGCTCGAAGCCGCCCCCGCCGAAGCGCAAGAAAGCGCGATTACCAAAAATTGTGCATGCGGTTGCCGAGCTTTTGCGGCAGGACGGCATCGAGGTGAAGGTGCCGCATCTTGACCAACGGTCGGGCGGGCAGGTCTGGATAGCCGACGAGTTGACCGGCCAGAGCGTGAGCACGGCGCCGGAGGCCCAACTGGTCACCAATGCCGTGCGCCATGTCTTCGAGATCCCGGACGAGGCTTTTACGCGCGCCTTCAGGAAGGCGGCACTGGCCTTCGAGGAGCGGGACTGCAGCGAGGTCGAGACCACCAACTGGGTCATCAGGATGGACAGGCCGCGGTTACGCGGCGTTCACACGGCGTTCAGAACCGCGCAGAACTATCGCTTCGAGGTCGAGTTCCCTACGCCGGCCAGTTATCGGGCCGAGCTCGCGCACCGCGCGCAGAGCTCACAGCTAGTCCCCATTCCCCGTGGTGCCTGGGAGATATTACACTGGGACTCGTCAGGAGAAAGCAGGTCGAGGGCGGCAGGGACCTCCAGGTCGCCCATCGTCGCAAGACAACAGATTGCGGTCGCTCGCTCGCCGCAAGCCGGCGAGATCCTCGCGGCCCTCGGTACGCGGCCGGTCGTGCTCGTCGGCATGCCGGCGAGCGGCAAGTCGACCATCGGCGCCCAGCTTGCCAAGGAGTTGGGGGTGGAGTTTGTCGACATCGATAAGCATATCGTCGCCGATCACGGCAATCTGATGGAGATGTTCGCCGACCCTGGCCGTGGCGAGGCGCACTTCAGGGACCTGGAGACCAAAGAGCTCGCCAAGCAGCTGGAGAGAGGCCCCATCGTCATCGCAACCGGCGGCGGCTGCTTTGGCAAGGAGTCCAATCAAGCCCTGATTCTTAATAAGGCGAGGTCGATCTGGCTCGACACCCGAGCTGAAAGAGCTCCGCAGGCGCCTCGAGAGGGACACCAGCCGGCCGCTGCTGCAAGGCGCCGACATCGAGCAGAAGGTTGACCAGCTGTACGAAGAGCGCAGTCCGTTCTACCAAAAGGCCGATATCAGGTTGCCCCTCGTCCCGCCCTTTCAAAAAGACAAGAAGGACGCCCGCATTTGCGTGAAGGAACTCTACGCTTTCCTGTGCAGCGACAGAGAAGCCGCTCTGCCCGCTGCCGAGATATCACATGTCTCCGGTGCTTCCGGCACCGCCATCAGCATGTCCCCAACAGCTCAGCGCATGCACGATGATCATCACAACGGCTACGATTGCGGGGGCGGCGTCGTGGAAACCATCCAGGCGCCGGCGGCACTATTGAGTGAAAGGGAACGGCCGCCGCTCCTCGACACCCTCACCGCCGACCCGCAGCCTTTGCTGGCCGGCAATAACGCACGAGCGAATTTAGCGTCTTCCACGAGAAGCAGGGAACGCTCAAGTCGAGGACGATAGCTTAGGCGTCGCAGGTTTGGTGCAGGGTGCGGGTTCGCACCGAATGCTAATAAAAGTGGGAAACGCATGCATAAGTCGTGAGAAGCCTGATGGCCGAGTTGATCCGGCCTGGATGACACAAACGTACAAAGACGAACCGCCGGTGCCGGGTCGCGCGCCAAATCCTGGTGATCGACCGGAAAGGATCAGCTCCGAGTCTAAACGGCATCGTCAACTTAATGAAGCGCGGATACTATGACAGAGTGACCCAATCCACCGCCGCGCCATTGCGTCGGTTTCGACAGATAAGATGGATTGGGCAGGCGAGCTCAAAAGAGCGATTGTAAATCGCAGTTGTAGCAGTGTAACAAACTGCGTAACAAAAAGCGCGAAAAGCTTAGCATTTTCAGCAGGATAGGCGTGAAACCGAATCCCTCCCTCTCCGCCATCCTGCTTTGCTCTCCGAGCTTCGCAGGACAAGTCCTATCTTCAGCGCGAAGCAGGACGCCCTCCGAAGCCTCGGCGAAGGAGAGCCCAAGGCAGCTTACAGGCCGACCGGGCCTATCGAACCCTCCGCTCGCGCACGGCCACGCCGTCGCCCACCCGGTCGTTCGGGTGCAGCACGACCCGATCGCCTTCCGACAAGCCGGACTCGACCTCGGCCATCCTGCTGTCCCGGTGGCCGATCTTGATTACGGCCGTGCGCGCCCGTCCGGCCTCGGCGAGATACACGGCCCAGTCATCGCCCTGCCGGAACAGTGCCGCTACCGGGACGCTAAGGACATTGTCGTCCCGCCAACTCGTCACGTGCACGATCACGCGATAGTCGTGCCCAAGCTGCGACCACATCTCGGCAGGGTCGACGATATCGATCTCCGTGTGGACGCGCTGCTCCTCGATCCCAAGCGCCGAGACCTTGAGAAACCCGGCCGGGTCGATCCGCGTCACCTTGCCCTGAAGCGCGGGTCCGCCCCAACCGTCGATGCGAACTGAGGCGCCCGGCCTGATCTGGACCGCGTCGGTGGAGAGCAGGTCCGCCGCCACCTGCAGGTCGCGCGGGTCGCCGATCTCGACAAGCGGCGCGCCCGGCTGGACCATGCCCTCGCTCTCCTGAACGATCTTCAGGATGCGGCCGCTCGCCGGCGCACGAAGTTGGACGCAGCAGGCCGGATCCGATTGTGCAACATCTCCGGCAGGCTGCCCGAGCCGCGCCTGGATCATCGCGTGTTCATTGCGCCGGACTTCGACCTGCGCCTTCGCGCTCGCCAAGGCTGCCTCGTTGGTGTCCACTTCGAACTTCGCCTTGTCGAGGGCGTTCTGCGAAATCGCTCCGGACTTGGCCAGCCTTTCCGCGCGATCGAGCTCGGCGCGCGAATATGCAAGCGCCGCCTCGAGACGTTTCACCTCCGCTTCCGCGAACGTCACGGCCGCTTCTGCCGCGCCAAGCGCCGCCAACAGTTCTTCGTGCGTGCGAACATCGTGGAGACCGGGGATGGTCGGCTGCATGACCGCCACCACCGTCTCGTCCTTGGCTACCTCGTCTCCGACATGGTGCGGCGGCGAAATTCTGAGCACCTTGCCGGCGATTGGCGCGGATACCGTGTAGATGTGCCGCACCTCGGTCTTGGCCTCGTCATCGACGGTCACCTCCATCGGACCCTTGGCTACCGTCGCCAGGTCGACCGGGATCGGCTGCGGCCATGCGAACCAGACCGCCGCCGCGGCGATCAGGCCAAAGGCCGCGATGCCGCCGATTCTCCTCATCCAGTTGGTCATCGATCTGGTGCGCATGGTCTTCAATCCCGCGTCTTGAGAACAGCAACGAGGTCGAGTCGATTAACCCGCCTGCGGACGATCAGCGCTGAGAGCACAGCCGCCGTAATGACGATCGCGCTGGCGAAGACATAAATGGCAGGGTCGACAACCAGGCGTACGCGCATCAGTTCGCCGGCCAGGTTCGTCTTCATGATCCAGGCAAGACCATAGCCGAGGGCCCAGCCCGGCGGCTGCGCGATCAAGGTCAACAGCGCGAGTTCAAAGAGAAGGATGCCGAGCACTTCGCCGCGGGTGAAGCCAAGCACCCGCAGGCTTGCCAGTTCCCGGGCCCGCTCGGACAGCGAGACACGCGCGTTGTTGTAAACCACGCCGAACGCGATGACGGCGGCGAGACCCGTGTAGATGCTGGACATCGTAGTCACCAGAAGCGCCACGGCGTCGCGGAAAGTGGCGAGGGACGCCGTCTGCAGAGCCAGGCTGCTCACCGCCGGCATGGCCTTGACCGCCGCGTAGAACTCGTCCCGTCTGTTCTTGTCCAGGCTGACGCTCACCCCGTTCGCCATCGGCGCTTCACGCAGCAGCCTGGCGAGCGCTTCCTCATCCATCATCCCGCGCATGCCGAGATAGTCCTCGACCAGCGCCGCCACCGGAAGCGAGACCGTCCGGCGCTCGCTGTCGAGCAAATCGACCTCGACGGTGTCGCCGACCCGCACCTTGAGTATCTTGGCCAGCATGTCCGAGATCGCGAGGCCTGATTCCGGCAGGACCACCGGCCGCAGGTCCGCATCGATGATACGGTTGAGCTCCGCCCCGCGCGGCCTTGCGCGGAGGATGATGCGACGCTCGACATGGCCATTGCGGATGCGGACCTGGACTTCTCGATAGGGTTCCGCATTCAGCACTCCGGGAAGCCTCGCAATCTGGAAGGCCACTTCCCTCGGGCGCTTCTCGAAAAAGCTGACGGTCGCGTCCTGTCGATCCGCAAGGAAGTAGGTCACGTCGACGAGCTGCTCCATCGTGCCCTCCGTGAAGAGCGACACGATCAGGATCGCCGTCGCCAGCGACATGCCGAATGCGGTGAGAAAGGATCGAACTGGATGATGCGCGACGTTGCGCAGCATCATTCTCATCGGCTGCGAGACAAGGCCGGCCGCGCTAAGGCTCAACGGCAGCGTTCGGCGGAAAACCGGCGGAGCCGGCGGCTGCATGGCAACCGCGGGAGCCAGATTGACGACTTCGCGCAAGCCTCGCAGCGCGCCGATTGCCGCGGCAAACGCGCTCAGTCCCGCCGCCGCGACGTAGAGATCGGGGGCCTTGGTGAACAGCAGAAACGGGAAGCGGAAAAAGTCGGCGAATACTCCGGTCACATAGCTGCCGAGCCAGGTGCCGATCAGGCTGCCGATGACGATGCCGACCGCCGTGATGACGCCCACAAATTTCAGGTAGTGCAGGACGATGCCGGCATTGCGGTAGCCGAGTGCCTTCAGCAGGCCGATCTGCTCGCGTTCGAGCGAAACGAGCCGGCTGAGGGTAAGGTTGACCAGGAACGCCGAAACCAGCAGGAAGATCGGCGGCAGCGTGCGGCTCATGTTGTTGAGCATGTCGAGCTCGTGGTCGAGCCAGGCATGCGACGTCTGGTCCTTGCGCCCGTAGGCAGCGTGCCCGCCATAGCGATCGAGCAGGCTGTCGAGACGCATCATCACCTCGCGCTCCGACGTTCCCGGCAGCAGCTTCAGCGACACCGACGAAAAAGCGTCTTCGAGATCATAGGCGCTGGCCAGAGCCCGTTCGGACATCCAGATGACGCCGAAGCGGTGGCCGTCGGGCATGATGTCGCCGGGGCCGACGGCATAGATGTATTCGGGAGAAAGCGCGATGCCGACGATCGTCAGATCGCGCCTGCGACCGTTGAGGGTCGCCGCGAAGCTCGAGCCCAGGGTGAACCGGTGCGCTTCGGCGAAGGTCTCATTGACGACGACCTCGTCGTCCCGGCTCGGATCCGGCGTGCGGCCCGCACGCATATAGAGGCGATTGAGCTTCGGCTCGCCGACCTCGGGCAGCGAGATGACTACGCCGGTGGCCGGAGCGGTCAGACCCGGCGTTTCGAGCAGCGCGAACTGTGCGATGCGTGCATCCACGCTAGCCACACCTGGGATTTCGGCGATCCGGCCGAGGAGAGCTTTCGGCGCCCGTCGCACCGTGGCGAAGACATCGGCGAAGCGGTAGCGCTCGTAGTAAGCCGTCCTCGTCTCATCGAGGGAACGGTAGGAGCCGACGGCGAGGAGCAGCGTTGCCACGCCGCCGCCGACCACCAGCGCGATGGCCAATGCCTGCGCCCAAAGACGCAGGAGATCGCGGAAGAGCTTTATGTCCAGGGCGCGCATGTCTTCACCACTGCAGCTCGGCGACAGCGCGGCGGGCCTCGTTGGTGACGGCCTTCGATATCTGCCCGTCGCTGAAGAACAGGACCCGGTGCGCGACCTCCTGGATGATGGCGTTGTGGGTGATGATGACGGTGGTCGTGCCGAGTTCGGCATTGACCTTCATCAGCGCATCGATCACCCGAACGCCTGTCCTGGAGTCGAGCGCGCCTGTCGGCTCGTCGCAAAGCAGCACTTCCGGACGCTTGGCGATCGCGCGGGCGATGGCGACGCGCTGCTGCTCGCCGCCTGATAGCTGCGCCGGGAAATGATGCATGCGCGGCTCCAGCCCAACGAGGGCGAGAGCTTCCTCGGGACGCATTGGATCATCGGCAATCTCGGTGACCAGCGCGACGTTCTCATAGGCTGTCAGGCTGGGGATCAGATTGTAGAACTGGAACACGAAACCGACGTGGCGGCGGCGATAGGATGTCAGACCCCTGTCATCGAGGTCGGTCAGCCGCAAATCCTTGAAGGACAGCTCGCCGCTGCTCGCGTGATCGAGCCCGCCCATGATGTTGAGCAATGTCGATTTTCCACTGCCCGACGGGCCGAGCAGGACGACCACTTCCCCTGCCGAAATCGCCAGGTTCACGCCGCGCAGGGCGTGCACTTGCGTCTCGCCCGAGACGTAGGTCTTGGTGAGGTCCTTCGCGGTGAAGACAGGGTCGGACATGGATCACTCCGCCCTGCCTGCCCGCATGGCAGCTTGCCTGAGCTCGACCAGGAACATGCCCATGCTCGCGGCCCATAAGATCGCGATAGCCAGCAAGGCCCACCGGAAATCGGATCCTATGATGAAGTTGACGACAGCCATCCATCCGATGGAGGCGACGCCGGCGGCGAGCACGCCCAGAAGAGCCCACCGCTCGTGCCGCCGGAACGACGTCACGGCGACCGTGACGGTGAGGATGCCCGAGGCGACGGCATACCCGCCAAGCACCTGAAACACGCGCTCGAGCCACGATGCCATGCGTGGCTGCTCGGCCTGAAGCTGTTGCAGCGACAGGCCGACGAACCGCACGTCCTCCGGCAATAGCGGCGGCCGAAGGAACATGAAGAAGGCGCCGATGCAGACGAGCGCCACACCGAAGACGGCGAGCAGGATCGCCGAAAACGGCCAGGATCGGCGGTGCCGTGTCATGGCGCCAGGCCTCGTCCAGGGCCGCCGACCGACCCGCCGGACAACCGGTTCCAGCTCGGAATGAAACCCGGAACCTGTGTCATGTAGTTGCGGTAGACGTCGCCGAACGCGGCAATCGCTTCGCGCTCCTCGGCCCGCGCCAGCCTCACATACATCACGACCAGCACCGGGAACATCGCCAGCGTCAGCAGCGTCGGCCACTGAACGAGGAAACCCAGCATCACCAGGATGAAGCCGGCATATTGCGGGTGGCGCACGTAGCTGTACGGGCCGCTGGTGGCGAGAGAACGGTGCTGCTGAGCGTCGTAGAGAACGCTCCATGCGACCGCGATCAGCCAGAACCCACCGCCGATCAGGACGAAGCTCAGCAGATGGAAGGGGCCGAAATGTGGATTGATCCGCCAGCCGAACATCATTTCCAAGAGATGCCCGGCATCATGCGAGAACCAGTCGATCCGTGGATAGCGGGACTGCAGCCAGCCGGAGAGCAAGTAGATGGTGAGCGGAAAGCCGTACATCTCCGCGAACAGCGCGACCAGGAAGGCGCTGAACGCGCCGAACGAGCGCCAGTCACGGGTCGTCGCCGGCTTGAAGAAGCTGTAGGCGAACAGGATGAAGACGGCGGAGTTGACGATCACCAGGCTCCAAAGGCCGTAGGCCTGCATGCTCATGACGGATTCCTTTCGTCGGGCTGGTTGCGGTGGCCCCCACCATGCCCATGTCCTCCATGCTCACGTCCTCTGTGGCCGTGTCCTCCATGCATGAAGAAGTGCATGAAGACGCAGCCGAGCGGCAGCAGATAGAATAGCGCGCCAAGGACATGGGCGCGGTGCTCGGTGAGGAGCAGGAACCCGCCGATCGCAAGGAAGCCAAGCAGGACAAGGCCTGCCCGGGACGTCAGAAAGGAGCCTTGCGGTTGGTCGTGGTCCGAATGGTCATGCATTGACATGCTGGTCTCCTATTCGACGATGAGGCGGCCGCGGAACATGCCCATGGGGCATGCGAATCCGAACTCGCCTGGTTGCTTGGGCATCAGATCGACGGCGACGGTTTCACCGGTAGGCAGATCGGCGCTCCTCTGGAAATCGGGGAAGATCACCTTGTCCGAGCAGGAGGCGGTTTCCTCACGGCGGAAATTCAGCCGGACCGGGCGGCCGCTGCGGACGACGATCGTGTCGGGCGTGTAGCCGCCCTTGACCAGGATCATCGCCTCCTGATAGCCGCCGCTCGTATCCGCGGCGCGGATGCCCTTCGAACGCTTGAGCCAGAAGAACCAGATGATGAAGGCGACCAGGCCGATCCCGGCCACGGTCACTATCCAGCGGTCGGGTGTCATGAGCCTGTCCTCCTCGGCTGAAAGAAGCGCAAACGATTGGCGTTGGTGACGACGGTCACCGAACTGAAGGCCATGGCGGCGGCTGCGATGAGGGGAGAGAGCAGAAGCCCGATGAACGGGTAGAGCACGCCCGTCGCGACCGGGATTCCCAGCGCGTTGTAGCCGAATGCGCCGACGAGGTTCTGCCGGACGTTGCGCATCGTCGCCCGGCTGATCTCGATCGCCGTGACCACGCCCATCAGACTGCCCTTGATAAGCGTCACGTCGCTTGCCTCGATGGCGACGTCGGTTCCGGTGCCGATGGCGAAACCGACATCGGCCTGGGCGAGCGCCGGCGCGTCGTTGACGCCGTCGCCGACCATGCCGACCGACTTGCCTTCGAGCTGTAGTTTCTGCACCTCGTGCGCCTTGTCGTCTGGCAGGACCTCCGCCAGCACGCGATCGATGCCGACCTCGCGCGCGATTGCCCGACCCGTGCGTTCGTTGTCGCCGGTCAGCATGACGACCTCGATGCCGAGCCCTCTCAGGATTTCGATCGCCGCCCTGGAATCCGGCTTCACGGTGTCGGCGACCGCGATCAGTCCAGCCGCCTGCCCGTCGACCGCCACATACATCGGCGTTTTGCCTTCATTGGCGAGGCGCTCCCATTGGGGCAGCAGCGCGTCTGCGGGAACACCGCGGTCGCGCATGAGCTTGGCGTTTCCGAACAGCACATCATGGCCGTCGATCCGGCCACTGACGCCGTGGCCCGGGATCGCCGCGAAGCCTTCAGCATCGACCAGCTCGATCAGCCACGCTTCGGCGCCCTTCACGATGGCCGAGGCCAGCGGATGCTCGGAACCGCGCTCAAGAGATGCAATGAGCCGCAGGACGGCGCTCTCTTCGTGGCCCGGCGTGACCACGACGTCGGTCAGCGCCGGCTCGCCCCTGGTGATCGTGCCCGTCTTGTCGAGAATGATCGCGTCGAGTTTCTCGGCCGCCTGCAGCGCGTCGCCCGAGCGGATCAGGATGCCGTTTTCCGCTCCCTTGCCGATGCCGACCGTAAGCGATGTCGGCGTGGCAAGGCCGAGCGCGCAGGGACAGGCGATGATCAGCGTCGTGACCAGGACGACCGTGGCATAGATCAGCCGCGGCTCAGGCCCGAAATCGTACCATGCCACTGCGGCCAGGATCGCGACGATCATGACCGCGGGCACGAAGTAGCCCGACACGGTATCCACCACGCGCTGGATCGGAGCCTTCGACCCCTGCGCGTCCTTCACCATGCGGATGATGCTTGCGAGCGCGGTATCCTTGCCGACCTTGGTAGCGGTGAAGCGGAAGCTGCCCGTCTTGTTGAGCGTGCCGCCGATGACCTCGTCGCCGGCCTGCTTTTCGACCGGCATGGATTCGCCGGTGATCATCGACTCGTCGATAGCGCTCGATCCGGCGCTCACCTTGCCATCGACCGGGACCTTTTCGCCGGGACGGACGATCACCGTGTCGCTGACCAGCACCTCCTCGACGGGGAGGTCGATTTCCTTGCCGTCGCGCACGACTCTTGCCGTCTTGGCCTGCAACCCGATCAGCTTCTTGATCGCCTGCGAGGTTCGGCCCTTGGCCTTGATCTCGAGGGCGAGACCCAGCACGACGAGCGCCACGACGACATCGGTGACGTCCCAGAAGACTTCGGCCAGCGCCATGTCGGGAAAGATCCCGGGCCATGCGACCGCCACGACCGAATAGAGGAACGCCGCCGTGATGCCGATTGAGATCAGCGTGTGCATATTGGCAGCGCGGTGCTTCAGCGCGTCCCACATGCCGACAAAGAACTGCGATCCGGACCACAGCAGGACGGGCAGGCTCAGCACGCCAAGCAGCGCCCAAACGATCCGGCGCGTGTCGCTGCCCATGGGCATCCATTCGCGCAGTCCCGGAATGAGATCGGGATAGCTGAGAGCCATCACCGGGAGGGAGATGACGGCGGCGAGCCAGAACCTGCGCATCAGGCCGCGGTATTCCTGCTCGTTGGCCGCCTCCGCCGGGTCCAGCGTCTCGTCCGTGGGTTTCACCTTCGGCTCGGCGACCCGATAGCCGGAGGATTCGATCGACCTCCTCAATTCCTGGAAATTGGCCCGTTCCGGTTGATACTCTATGTCGACAACGTTGGGTGCGAGGCTGGCGCGGGCGGCGATGACGCCCGGGGTCATCTTCAGCGCCAGCTCGACACGTGTGGCGCATGAGGTGCAATGCATGTTCTTGATCGGAATGCGCATCGTCGCCGTACCGGCGGCGTAGCCGACGGAGCGGATGGCGCGCAGGATTTCGGCGACCTTTGCCTGGGCAGGATCGTAGCTGACCATCGCCGTCTGGGTGGCGAGATTGACTGAGGCGGTCTGCACCCCTTTGACGGCCCGAATGGCTGTTTCGATCGTTGGCGGGCAGTGGGCGCAGTTCATTCCTCCAATGCGGAGGGTGAGTGACTCGCGCGCCTCGGCCAGGCCACCAGACGGGTGGTCAGGGATCGCGGCTTCTGTCCGCATGTTCATGAGTTTTCTCCTCGAAATACATTCGCGACCGAAGCCAGCGTAGGCCCGGCACAAAAGAGCGATCCTGTTCGGCAGGCGTGGAATTTGCCCGCCGAGCAGGGCGTCAGAGAACGGAACGAGGGGGCCGAAAGGCTTCGTCAGGCCTGGTCAGCGCGAAACCCGATTGGTCGGGGAAAGCTGGGGCGCCAGGCTCAGCTGCGGAGGCGAGATCAGGACCAGCTGCCAGAGCAACTGCCGAACAACCGAAACAATGTCCACCCATGCACAGGCCGCAATGGCCGTCATGGCAACCCGACTCGTCCAGGGTTGATGCCGACAGAGAGGCCGCCGAGGCCTGCCGATCGGCCTTGCCATCGGCAACCGACTGGACGACCTTGGCTGACGAGAAGTCTGGTGATGCGCCGAACTCGTGCGCTTGCGCCGAGCCCGAAGGCGTCAGCAACAGGAAAAGGGCAAGCCCGAACGCAAGCATGATCGCACCGAAGGGGCCGCTTGCAGTCCGATGGCGTCGCTGCCAGATGTGACAAGATTGTTCAAGCACAGCAAGGCTTCCGAGCTATTCACCATGGGCATGATCGCCCCTTCGATTCAGATGCGCTTTGATGTGCGTCAAATCGATCGACCCACTCGCGGGGACCAAAGCAATCAGTTCAGCCAGGATTCGCATCGTTCAGCCAGCCGCCGTTGAACCCGGCGCGGCGCAATCCGGTGAGGATGTAAGGGCAACCGCGCATCAAGCGCCAAACCGTGTCGCTCAGGTGGTTCTCGATCATCAGCACGATGGGGCCCTGGTTGATGCCGAAGTGCCAGGGCGACACCCACCACCCGTACGGATTGCCAGGCTCGCCCGGGTGGGTGGGATTGAAGGCCGCCTTGAAGCCGTATCTGTTGAACTCCTTCAGCTTCGCCTGATGGATGCAGAAGTCGAGCGCCTCCAACACGATCTCCGGAGCGAACGGCAATGAGGCGGCGACCGCCCATGGAGCGAGCGTGCCGTCATCCGGTCCATAGGGAACGCCGCGGCCGACATAATCGTAGAACTCCCGCTGGACACCATTGAGTTTGAGAGTGGCCGGACCAGGTCCCTCGCTTGCGGTGATCCCCCAGCAGCATTCGCGGTAACCTTCGAACTTACGCGGATTCATGATGGCATAGCATTGCTGGAGATAGGTCGCCCGCCGGCTGTTCTCGAAATAGTCGATGCCCTTCCCGCGCATGAACGCGTCCTGTATCCCGCGAAAGTCGATCCAGACATGCGACAGCTGATGCGTGAACAACGACCCCGCA
The DNA here is from genome assembly GCF_004023285.1 of Mesorhizobium sp. M2A.F.Ca.ET.067.02.1.1. NCBI lineage: Bacteria > Pseudomonadati > Pseudomonadota > Alphaproteobacteria > Hyphomicrobiales > Phyllobacteriaceae > Mesorhizobium > Mesorhizobium sp. M2A.F.Ca.ET.067.02.1.1. The sequence continues at coordinate 5,325 of NZ_RZSB01000002.1, read as the reverse complement.
TAGAGATATTCGTAGCCGTAGCAGCTTTCCCAGCGATAGGTCGACGTCCAGGCGGCGTAGCTGCTCTCGGGAAGCGGAAAGGTCGGTGAGCCGAGCGCCAGAATGTAAAGCAGGAGGGCCTCGTCATAGCCCTCCCAGCGGTATTTGATGAACCCGTTTTCCGGGGTCCAGCCATGCGTCACCGTTGCGCCCTGGTTCTGTGCCCACTGCCAGTCGGCACGGCGATATAGCGCATCGGCAAGCGTGCGGATTTCCTGCTCGTCGGCGGTCTCTTCACCGAAATACGCGGCCGCCGACAGGGCGCCTGCCAACAGGAGGGCGCTGTCGATCGTGGACAGCTCGCACTGCGAGGCGCGCCGTCCTGTCTGCATGTCGAGGAAATGATAGTAGAGCCCACGATAGCCGGTCGCGTCGGGCTCCGGCCCCTGGGGACTCGTGTGGAAGAAGCGGAGCGTAGCCAGGGTCCGCGCGACGGCTTCTTGCCGGGTCATGTATCCGCGCTCGACGGCGACCGGATAGCAGGTGAGAGCGAGACCCGTCGCCGCTATGCTGGCCGGCCAATCGGCGGCGGTCTTGTCGCGGATGAGGCCGTTGGCGGGATTCACCTCGCCCAGGAAGTAGTCGAAGGTTTCGCGCTGCAAAAGCAGCAGCTCTTCCGCGCGGACGCTCCGCTTCGTCTTCATGGTCTCACCTGGAGATCTCGCGTCGATCGCGGGGGCCCTCGTGGTCTGGTGCAACGGCCCCTTCATGTCTCACATCATGCCCATCGGGGCCGGCGCGAGCAGCTTGTCGGCCACCGCCTTCTGGGCATCGTCCAGCGACGCGTAGAAGGGCTCCAAAGCGACCTTGAGCCGCCTCAGTCCCTCGAGCCGCGTCGACAGCATTCGCTCCTGAACCTCGATCCGCTCCACTGGCGTTTCGGGGCCGGTATCCCCGCCCATCATACCGGCCGGCATTTTCGCCATCATGTCCTTGGCCGAGTGAGCGTTTGCCCGCAGCGCCTCGGCGACGGCGTCCCACAGGGGCCGCTGGGCCTTGGTGAGTTTCAGTTCGGTCGAGAGGAAGGCGATCCGCCCCTCGACATGGTCGGGCGACATCATCTGACCCATAGGAGTGTCGCCGCCCGCCATCATCGCCATCATCATCTTCATCATGCCGTTCGGCATCATGGTGTTGGACAAGTTGCCCATCATCATGGGCATCCCCGAGCCAGTGCCTCCGTCCTCCGCATTCTCCGTCGCGGCAGGGGGCGGCGAGGAGTCTCGGTGCCAGCCGGATGATGCGCATCGTTCGCGAGAACGGGCGCCGAGAATGCGAGGACTGCTCCGATCGCCAGGGTCCTGAAGAGGGTATTCATATGGTTCTGTCTCATGGTCCTGTCCTTGAAATCGGTTAGGCGGTGTAGTCGACGACGGTCATCATGCCGGTCGCCATGTGATAGAGGTGATGGCAATGGAACGCCCATGTCCCTGGGTTGGCGGCGTCGAATGCCACCGTCACCTCGTGCATCGGCGGCAGCCAGACGGTGTCGCGCACGGCTCCCGCGAAGCGGCGGCCGTCGATGGCGACAACCTGGAAATGATGGCCGTGGAGGTGCATGGGATGGCCCATCATGCTGGCGTTGCGCAGGACGAGTTCGATGCGCTCACCCTTTCGCACGGCGATCGGCTGATGGTTGCCCCATGTCCTGCCGTTGAGCGTCCAGGAGTAGCCCTGCATGGTGCCGCCAATCTCGACGGCCTGGTTCCGGTTCGCCGATGTCAAGGCTAGAGGCTTGGCGGCGACGAGGCTGGACTCGAATGCGAGGTCGAACGCGGCTGTCGCCTGATCGCCAACCGGCGCGATGCGCTTTACCGCGCCGCCCCTGGTCGCCAGCACGAAACCAGCGCGCTCGACACTGCCCTCACGCAGCGCCAGGATCGGCCAGGCTCCCGCCTCGTCCGGAATACGCAGCCGGATGTCGAGGCGCTGGCCCATGGCGAGCGGAAAGCGGCGACCGCGCACTGGCGTGACGGCATTCCCGTCGACAGCGATTGCCTCGCCCTCGATCGACCCGGTGTCGACCCAGAATGCCGTGGCGGTCGCGCCGTTGATGAGGCGCAGCCGGACCGTGCCGTTGCGTTCGACAGCAAACAGCTGTGGATCGTCCAGCGTCCGGTCGTTCGCCAGGTAGGCGTCGTATTGGATGTCGTTGACGTCCATCGGCATGGCCATGCCTTGCCCGTCCGACATGCCTTGCCCGCCCGACATCCCTTGCATGTCCATGCCTGACATGCCCGACATCGAGTGCCCGGCCATGCCGCCGGTTCCCGATGCAGGCGCCGATCCGGTCAGCCCGGCCAGCAATTCCTCAGGCGTCTTGAAGCTGAAGTCGTGGAAGAGCACCACCAGGGGCTGCTCGTCCGCACCTGCCTCCGCAGGATCCGTGACGACCAGCGGCGCGGCAAGCAACTGCTGTTCCTGCAGCGTGTGGGCATGCATCCAATGCGTGCCCGGCGTCGCGACGGGGAAGCTGTAATCATAGGACTGGCCCGGCTGCAGCAACGGTTGCGGCAGGTCGGGCACGCCGTCCTGTCCGAACGGCGGCGTCAGGCCGTGCCAATGGATCAAGGTCGGCGCGTTCAGCCCATTTTCGAGCCGGACCTGGAAGTCATTGGCGGCCGAGGTGACAAGCCCATGGGTGCCGTCGGGCTGGACGAGACCGAAGACTTTGGCGGCACGGCCGGCCACATCGATGACGCGGGTATCGGCCCGGATGATGCTGGGGGAGGCTGCCTGTACAGCGCGGGGATTGATCAGCGGCAGGACGATGCCCGCGGCGCCGGCAGCCACCGTGGATGCCAGGAACTGGCGACGGGATATGGATTGCATTGCAAAGCTCTCATGTTCGTGACTCGAGGGCCGGATTGACCGGCGGCGAAGCGCACGAACGCCAGGGCGCGTGCGCTCAGGCGGTCACGACGAGGTTCGGAGGGCGCAGCCCGACAGGCACGTCACTTGGAGAGGATACGAAAGGCGGCGCCGTCGCGACGGGATGGCCTCCCGAAATCGCGACGAAGAGATGGACGTCAACCGGGACGCAGAATGAGCAGCTTGAAGCCGAGATGCAGCATGTGCCTTGATGGCGCGCATGGCCGAAATCCTTGCACGGGGCGGAACCATCATGTCGGATCGCCGCGGAGCCATGATTATGCTCTGCGGCCCACTGGGCGCCAAGCGGAGACGCGGCCGAATTGGCATGGCTGGAAAGGACCGTGGTGAACGCCATCAGCAAGGCGAGGCAGCAGGCGAGCCAACGCGAGCCGCCAAATCCTGACGAGCGCTTCATTGAACGGCCAAGCCTTGGTCGGATGCCTTTCCGATCCACAATCAAACCTTTCCGAGCCACGGCAAACGCCATCTTGGAACTAATCATATCCCGGAGACGTGGGCCGTAATTTGCCAAACTCGATCAAGCACAATGCGGCTTCCAAGTTCTTCACATTAATGATTACCTCTTCAATCAAAATGCGCTTTGACATACGTCAATCCGATCGAACCGGCTCTGGGGACAATTCGGGGACAAATAAGAGGATCTCTGGTGGAACCATCCCGCGGAGGACCATTTTCGACATACGCCCTGGGCCGAACCCAATCGGCTGTTTCACGATGGTTGATAGGATGACCGCGCGAACCATCATGGCAGCCCTGGCAATTGCGTTTTCCCTCTCGCCTTCGCATGCAGCACAGCATCGTCTGCCGAACGGTTACAAATGGGGCCGCTGCCTGCTCGTCGTTCACGGCGAGACGCGCATCTCCGGAAAATGCTCCTACCAGATCGAGCAGGGCGGCGATTTCAACATCCAGGGCCCCAAGCAGGTTTTCGCGGGTATCGACTATCCCGACACGCATAGCGGGGCTGGCGAGATGTCCAAGGATTACTGGGCGGTCGTCTACAAGGACGGAGATTCTTGGGCAGGCTATGCCAACGGGGATATTCGCGAGACGCACGGCGAGGTGGGCGATTGGGGAGAGCTTCGCCGCGAAGGCGCCTGCTATATCGGGAAGGACGTCAAGGTCTGCCTTTGGCGTTGACCGGCTCAAGGCGATTGCGGGGTTGAATTCAAGCAGATCGAACTGGTGGCGAATAACCTAGTCGCCGCCATCCTCCAGATCATGCAATGTGTTTGCCCGGCGCGGTGTATCGCCGAGGCCCCGACGGCGCGGCTTCGACCGCGAGAGGGCACGCGCTTCCTGCCCGCGGATGTGCTATATTTCATAGACGCGAACATCTCTGAATGAAATTGCCAAGGCAAGCAGAGCCGCAACTTGAGTTGAGGATGCGCGCCATGAGGTTCTGGGTCGCCATCGTTGGTTTCTTCCTCCTGACCGCGGCAGATCTGCTGCCGCAGCACGGCGCCCTTGCCGCCCAGGGCAATCGGGTTGCGCTGGTCATCGGCAACAGCAAATATGTCTATGCGCCCGCTCTCCCCAATCCCGCGAGCGATGCCCGCCTGATGGCCGACGTACTGCGCAAGGTCGGGTTCAACGTTATCGAAGGCGTCGATCTCGACTATACCGGAATGCGGGATCGGCTGAACAAGTTCACTGAGGCATCCTACGACGCGGCCACGGCCTGCAGGTGAACGGCAAGAACTATCTCATCCCGGTCGATGCCGAGCTTACCGCGCCGGCGCATCTCAAGACCCGCACTGTCCAGATGGACGAGTTGCTGGCTGCTCTTCCGCCGGACCCGGCAGTCGGCATCGTCATTCTCGACGCCTGCCGCGACAATCCGCTGGCGAGGACCTTGGCGGCCTCCTTGCCGAAAAGCCGCTCGACCACGGCTCCGGGCCTGGCCCCCATTGATGTCAGCGGGTCGGACGTCGGCACCGGCGGCGTGCTGATCGCCTTTGCCACCGACCCCGGCGCGGTGTCCTATGACGGCGGCGGCGCCAACAGTCCCTATACGACGTCTCTTGCCAGGCATATCGCCGAGCCCGGCGTGGAACTCCAGAGCGCGCTGACCCGGGTGCGCGGCGAGGTGACGGCCGAGACCAGCGGCAAGCAGCGGCCCTGGCACAACGCATCGCTCGGCCGCGAGGCCTTCATCGGTCCGCAGACCGCGCAGCCGCCGGTACCGGTCCAGCCGGCTGCGCAACCATCCGCGACCGCGGCGCCGGCGGAATCAGCCAGCACCGACGGGCGCGGATGGGAAATCGAGCAGCGGGTCTGGGACGAGGCCTCGAAGCGCAACACGCTGGCGCATTATGAAGCCTATCTGCAGCAATTCCCCAACGGGGCATTCGCCGATCTGGCGCGTCTCAACATCGACCAGCTCAAGAA